>NZ_NPJL01000053.1:0-68695 GCF_002251325.1 Prevotella sp. P4-67 | reverse complement strand
ATTCCACACAAACTTTCCATGGAAGCTTCCAATCTTTTTTATCATTGGTATTAACGAAATAAGAGAAAGGAAGTACAAGGCAGAAGAAAACAGGCCCATGGAGAAGTTCGGAATAGGAGCTACATTATTAAATGGCATACAGAGGCCAACCAAGAAAATAAGAAATCTTCGAAATTTCATTTGTTATGTAGTTTTATCCATTGTAAATAAATGAAAAGCTTAAAAAAGGAAGTCTCACAAAGGGTGTCTTTTTCAGAGCGGAGGAACTTATCTCGATAGTTAATCAGCCTGCCTGCATCCAATTCCGGGCAATAACTTATGATATCATTTATGTTTAATATATCAACAAATTGATTTCTAAGACTACTCTTGAACCATTCTCCAACAGGAGCTGCAAACCCATGTTTTGGGCGCTCGAGTATCTCTCTCGGAACCATATCATATAATATATCCTTCAAAATCTTCTTGCCACCAGTTTGTTTGTCAAACAAATATTCAAGAGGAAGTAAACGAGAGTATTCTGCCAATCGATAGTCCATCAGTGGACTACGAAGCTCAAGGCTATAACGCATAGTGGCTCGATCAGTCTTCGTGTTGATGCAACTGTTCATATAGTGCTTCATGTCATAGTCAGAATACGACAACAAACCTCTATCTTCATTAATGTAGCCTATGTCTGGTAATTGATGTGCAAGAGCATAAGGCTCATACTTAGCTGCATCTTTAAAGTCACCGTATCCTCCTCTACAGATAAACTGGTCACGCAAATCCTTGAATTTGAACAAATCCACATAATGGCTATCTGAGAAAAGATGAACAACTGAATACAAACCCTTTCTTACAGTATATGGTAAATATTTATAGAGTCGTTCCTTTTCTGCAAGTTTAGCGTATGTACTATACCCATAGAAAATTTCGTCACCTCCGTCACCACCTATTGCAACTGTAACATCTTCCCGAGTCACCTTTGCCAAGAGAGAAGTTGGAATAGCAGAGAAATCAGCAAATGGTTCATCATAAAAAGTATGAAACCCATTGAATGCATCAAGCATTTCTTCACCTTCACACTTTCTTATCCTTATTGGAACTCCCAATGCGTCAGCTACTGCTTTGGCATGTGTTGATTCATCATAAGATGCATTATCAAAACCGATAGAATATGCTGTAATATTATGATTATGTTTTGCAATGAGAGCAGAAGTCAAAGAACTGTCAATACCTCCAGATAAAAACATACCTATAGGTACGTCAGCCCTAAGCCTGATTTTTACTGCATCGTTCAATAAGTCATAAACTGTTTCTTTCGCCTCATTGTATGTTTTAGGACATTTGAATCCACAAGAATTAGAAAACAAATCCCAATATGTTGATATTTCCAGATTGTTGGTAGCAATATTATATGTAAATTTCTGCCCTGCTCGTAACTTTTTCAGTTCTTTCCAAATGCAATAAGGGTCAGGTATATATCCATCAAATAGATAAAAAGCCCTGGCTTGCTCATCAATATTAAAGGAATTGCCTATACGTATAGGTTCTGCTTGGGAAGCGAATTCGAATCCATCTGAGTTCCATCTGTAATAAAAAGGCTTTTTGCCCAAACGGTCTCTCGCTCCAAACAATTCTCCTTTTGACTTATCCAATATTACAAAAGCGAACATTCCGTTTAGTAATTCAACGCACTTCTGTCCATATTTGTCATAAAGAGCACAAATTACTTCAGTGTCACTTGTTGTGCGTAAAGAAAATCCTTGCAAATGAGTCCTTTTCAGCTCTTCAAAGTTATATACTTCACCATTGAAAACTATTGAAATTCTATCGTTGTAATCGAAAGGCTGATTTGAGCGAGTGTCGAGATCCAGTATTGACAACCTAACATGCCCCAAAATCAACTCTTTATCTTTCGTAAAATGATAACGCTTAAAAGATTGGAAATCAGGTCCTCTAAAATTCATAGAAGACAGTTTCCTGTTCATGCAAACATCCGAATAACGGAATGTGCTACCATATATTCCACACATAAGTCAATAATTAAAATAATGATGGTAGTTTGATCATATCTCCTAATCGTGATTCCCAGGGGTCTTTCAATGGCTTCATTCCACCCCAATCATAGAATGTAAACTCTCCGAAATAGAGTTTATTATTTACATTGAAGAAGTCAACACGTACAAAAGGTAATCCATTTGAAAGAACACGTGCCAACTCTATCATCTTTTCAAAATTGGCAGGTTTAGAAAACTCAGGATAGACACGATCATATCCATGACTTATATCTATTGCATTGAATTTTAAATCATAATAATTTTCATAAATCTTCTTACCCTTATTCGTTACATACATATATGCCGGTTCGCCGTTGAAGCAATAAAATTTGTAATCGTGAAGTTCTTTTCCTGTACCTTCATCTAAATATTCTTCAGCAATGATTCTCGGTTCTATATGCTTGTATGGGTATTCTCTAAGATGCCAATACCAGTTTTTGCCTTGTAGAGTCTTCTTGTTAAATCTCTTTCGAATGCGCTTAAAGTCTATACCTTCTGATTTATCAACAAGAATACCTCCACCACTGTCATGTGTTGATTTCAAAAAGCATTTCTCTGGAAGATAATCAAAATCTATCTCATCAACACTCTTCCAACATCCATAACAAGGAACTACATACTCTTTTCCTATTTTATTAGCCACATACTGCTTTACCCAATATTTATCTGCCATCATAGTGAAGAGAGGATTACGAAAGTTGAGCTTCAACCAATTAAGTTTCTCGTTGAATCCTTTTGGATTAACGAGATCAATTTCCTTATTGAAGTGCAAACGATATTTCAGCCTGATATATCGCTCGTCAGAGTAGAATCTTGTCAATTTTGTTGAGATGTAATCTACCATGAAATTTCTGTCGAGAAGATGTCTTATTATTTTTACAAATGATACCATTTTTCACTTATTTAGTTGTAAATAATTCAATATTAACTTGGCGTACCATCTAAGATTCTGCTTAACTGTCAAATACTTCATACGATATGAGAATGAAAGGTATGGATAGGTACCTTTTTTATCTACAATTTGTTTCATTCTCTTATACCCCTGAGTCAACGCAAACTCATTGACACAATCAGTTGAATAACATATTGCTAAATGCTTTAAATATGTATTTTTATATGGGATATTGACAACATAGTTATAAAAATCAACTAAAAGGCTTAATGCATTATCTTTTATTCTGACATGAGTTGATGATTGACTATTTTGATAATAGCTATAAACTACCGCATTTTTGTGTACAACTTTATTTGCATACTGCAAGACTTGATAAAATAACATTCCATCTTCTCCATTGGTATGATTCATTAGCGTTATATATTCATGCTCTTGTAGCAAGCTATTCTTAAACAGCTTGCTACAAAGAGTATGGGAATACTCTTTGGAGAGTAAAGCTCGATATACGCTTTCTCTGTCACTCCCGTATGGTAAACTAATATATGATCGTTTAGTTGTTCCATCATCATAAAGCCACTCCATATCACCAGACACTATATCAGCATCACTCTCAACAGCAAGATTATATAAGGATTCAACGGCATCTTCAGGCATAAAATCATCACTATCACAGAAAGTGATATAATCGCCTGTGGCCAATTGTATCCCATGCCTACGAACAGCGCCCTGGCCGCTGTTCATAGGCATCCTCTCAATTCTCACAACATATTTCTTCTCCCCGAAGCGGAGTCGAAATTTTTCAATTACAACCTTTAAGATATCGATGGAGCGGTCGGGAGTGCAGTCATCCACAAAGATAAACTCAATATCGTCCAGTGTCTGCTCAAACAGACTTCGGGCACATCGTTCTATGTATTTCTCTGCCCCATAGACTGGGACTATGATACTTACTTTTGGCATATTATTTTGATAGTTGAGTTAATAACAAATTTTTACATTCGTTGCGCTTTTGCTCTAAGATGGCATTGACGGATGACCAATCGATAGGGCGGTTGATATCTACTTCGTGTAATTGGTTGGCATCCAGCAGTCGGTCTTCAAGATGGAATACTTTTAGCAGAGATGTGAAGCGCGACATTCCTCTATTTGCATTGCCAATGACCCAAAAGGGCTTGTTGAAAATGATGGAGAAGACCATACCATGGAAGCTATCAACAATGGTCATTTCAGCATCCATGAAGGCACGGAGCCAAGTGGTTACTCCAGGGAATACGCAATCTTCTATGCGATTCTTTATATCATCCTTTGTTCGAGTTTCTGCTTGGCATTTAGGCAATACTTGAAAAGATTTAAGACCTCTTTCTTTTGCAACTCGATTGATAAATGCTGATTTAACTGTATCGGGATCAAGGATATAATTGAAGAGAGTACCTTGGGCCTTAGGTTCTTTTTCTGCTTCTATGAGAAGGATATAGTCTTCTTTAGTAAGAAGCAAGGTAGGGTCGAGCACATGAATAGCAGCAACTCCAAGATGGTCTTTGCAAAGGTTCACGCCAGAATCTTCTCGAACGGATACAAAATCAAACTTTTGAGCAAGAGGCGAACATATTAAAGTTTCTTCTTGTGTAAACTCCCATTGGTCGGTACCAAAACTGGCAGCATAGGCAATGCGTTTCACCTTTTCATCCTTCGCAAAATCAAGGAACATGGAGGAAAGGAACGCATTATAACAAGGTCTCCAGCACTGATCGCTACCTACTACATAAGCATCGTACTTCCCCACTTTAGCTTGGTGCCTAAATCCATCTTTAAACATGATTGTTTTTGTATGATGAATATAAGTGGAAATAAAGTGGTTGGTATGCTGCTGAATGACTTTTTTCTCATCGTCTGTAGGCTGATATTTCAATTTTGGAAACTTCTTAGGAAACAAGAAAGACAGAATTGTCCATTTGATTCTATATAACCTATAACGAAGCGATTTGTATGACGGAGTCCAGTCTATAGTCTCCACCTCATGTCCCGCTCGCAGGAGCACCTGCTGCAAAGCATAGTTCTGCAGCAAACCTCCGTAATTAGCTTGAAGCGGTTGAGTAAGTATTCCGATTTTCATATTTCTTTGTTATTGATAAAACTGATCTGTGTTGATGTCAATTGTTCTGCTTACAATATGCACATCACCTTGTTCATTTTTGTATGAAGCAATGAGGGTGGAAGAGAAAGGAAAAGTCATTTGTGCTTCGTATCCATCTCCTCTTCGCATATCTCCATCGGAGCCCCATTGAAGTCGGACCTGAACATTACCGATTACCTCAAGGGTAATGGTATCGTTGTCCTGATTCTTGAGATTGATACCTGTTACCATATAGGCAAGAATCTCGTGGTGTGTGGCAAGGATATCAATATCATTCTGGACATTGTAATAGAACTCCTCAATCATCTCTTCGTCTATACAATCAATGGCTGCTTGTTGTACTTGATATCTGGCCTCTGCTACATTCATGAGAAAGAGCTGAACATTGCAGAGTACGCCTAATGTAAGTTCTGTGATTTTGACAGGCTCAATATTGAATGTCGATTCAGTTACATGAGTATATTTACTTAATTCATCAATATTTTTTCGGAGCTCCTTGTCGTTGTTTTGATGGTCGATACGAAGAGTATTCGTGACATAATCATCCGACAACCAGCCTTGAATAGCGTATTTGATGCGTTGGGAGCGTGTCACCTTATCCGGATGATCCTTGTCGTTAGGATTGAACCATGGAGCATTCACAACCTCCGTATCTGGAGCCAAACGTTCGAGCACAATCCTTATAAGTTCGCGCATGGAATACGCAAAGTTGTTTAACCGAAGTTTGTTTGATGTGTCATCTACATTAGCAATGGCGGCTAGGAACAGCTTTTGTTCGAATCCTGGTGCCAAATGTTGGAGTATAGTACTTTCTGCTGCTGAATCCATAATATGATTTATTGTTGAATAATCTCAGATTCAAATGATTTAGCTATCGAGGGACATCGTTTTCGTTTACTAAACGTATGTTGTCGTAATCCTCCTGATACAGCCGTTTTAAGGACGGTATCAGAATGTCATTGATCATAATATCTCTCGTAATCATTTCAGCTTTGATTATTTCATCTTGATTTCCAAACGATATGACTTCCAGCCGAGGTGCTTGTTGCGGAAGATGATGGAAGCAACGGAAACATTTTCTGGCATTGGAGGGATAGAAACCATCTCAAGTTGATTAGTTATCTTTGTTTTACCCCCCCCCGTAGCAAATCTTAGCATTCTCTTTATCAACTGCTTGCATAAAGAAATAGACATGCATAGACGTTGTTTGAGAGTCGGTCGGAGGCAGTCAACGATAAGAGCATTTACGCTCTCTGTTTCGTCTAAGCGAGCAAAGAATTCGGCTCGTTTGGGATGGGCAGCTACTGAACGGAAATAAGCAGGATTGTGACCGATTGCAATATCTGCTGTTGTTTCCCTGTGGTTTGTCTTGCTCCAATCGAGAGCTGCTTGTCCCTTGTCGGTATTGATCAATACCAGTCCCGTTCCTTTGTCATCGTCCATTTCGGGCATTTCCGTGTTGATGCCCCAGAAGTCAGCTATGGTGATGTCGCTATGGCTTCGACCGCTCTTTGCCTGACACTGGTAACAAGAGGGACGGAGAATCATGTCGCGAAGGAAAGCTCGCATGAAATGGTTCTGCTGATGATGGCTGCATAGGGAGACTGATTGCTCGCCCTTGTTGTATTTCATCGTAAAGTTGAAGGCCTTCCATCCGTTGCGCTTGTTGCGGAACTGCACATCGTTGATAGCCTTTCGTCCTGCTGTCACTACTTCATCGAGATACATGCCCCACACCTTGGGACTTGGAGTGCCATGGCAGATGATATCTACAGAGAGGAGATTTTCGTAGGGCTTGCGGAGGAAATGGTGCAGACCTGCAATCTGACAAGGAGTGCCGGAGAAAAGCACCTTGCGACCTTCGGTGAGAAACCGCTTTGCATCTGTATAGGCTGTTGCCATACGAGCCTGCACATATTTGCTGCCCATGAAAGCCTTTACACCTTCCATCGTCTCAGCATAGTCTATCACCACTTGCCACTGCTCATCGAAGCGTGCTCCAAAGACAACACCACCTTCAGCTATTGTCTTCTCTGCAAGGAGATAGAAGATGCCACCGGAAGAAGACTTCAAACGCACTTCCTCATCCTTATTGATGGCTACATATACTTTCTGTGGCTTGCGTTCTTCAAAAGGATGCAACTCATGGCACACCTTCTCACAAAGCCCACAGTCAATGCAATCTGCCTCATTGACCTTGGGATAGAAAAAGCCTTCGTTGTCGGCTTGCATCGTGATGCAATGCTTGGGGCAAATGGAGGAGCAGGCTGAGCAGCCACAACAGTTATGTTTGTCGATAATATTAATCATTGTTTTTACTTTCTATTTTCTGCCAAAGATATTTCCATGCGATTATACGAATCTGGTCAATGACAATAGCTGTAACGAATATCAAAATGAGAATCACAAAGGTATAAAGCCAATACTCAAAACAACCAGTAGTCTTATATAGATCTATAAAGAAATCCTTGAAATGCCATAGAGTATTAGGGTTCGTATGAATAAGGAATACAGAAAATGAACTTGCTGCAATCCAGTTTATTAACTTGCTCTGTATCTGGATTTTTGAGAAAAAAAGAATCATGAACATTGAAAAGACTATACAGTAAGGAGATATGTAGCTTATCCATAAACTACCTAAAATCGTGGTCTCTATGCCTAATAGGGGGGGGTAATATAGGCAGCTGTCACACAGATTGGTGCAATGCAAAGTGAAGCGATATAGAAACTCTTTGATTTCAAACTTATACGAGGTTGATATAACCTCACATAGCGTGCTAAAAGATAAAGCCCAATGAATGAAATCGTTGAATATCCGCTTTGAATGTGTTGAGTACTGCCACTAAAAATCCAACCATAAATGAACTCAAACGTAAAGAAAGCAATCAGAACATTCCTAAAGTCTTTTTGCGAGGCCTTTTCAATGAAAGCATTTAATACTGGTGCAAGAATATAAAGTAGTATGTATGCCTTGATAAACCAATTAAGTTTGGTAAGGGCAAAGCATCCCATTAAGCCTTCTTTTGATAGTGTCGATGTCCCTATGATAAGAGTGAAAATATAAAGACCAATTAACCAGAAAAGACATTGAAAAACAAAATTAGAAAATCCTTTAATTGTGGGTCTGATGCCAAACCATCCTGAAAGACATACAAATATATCTACACAAGCTATACTTATAGCTTGAAAGAATACTTTCAATGATGATTCAACAGGTGCGTTAACACAATCTGATGCGGATGGTGCTCCTAAAGAGAAGAAATCTGCATGAACTAACAAAACGAGGAACATGGCGATTATGCGCAACAGTTCCATATTGGATTGTCTTACTTTCATTGTTCTATTTTCTTATTTTTATTATTCTAAGTGCTTTGTCCAGAAAGAATACTCTTTCGTGTTTGGTGAAACCTATGAAGAATGTACTTATTCCTACAGACAGGACGCATGTGAAGCCAACTGCAATGAATCTGAGCCAGCCTGCCTCAACTTGCATGCGAACGATGATAGGCAGAATGATGGCTACTGCTACTGTGGTGACTATCGGAATATAGATATTCTTCATATATTGCCACATGGGCAGGTTGATGAGTCTTCTAAGCATATACATTCTTGAGAATTGAGCTACCGACTCTATACAGAAATGTACTATGAAAACGGAATAGGCAGGAGCACCCAGTTTCAAGACTATGTATGAAATGGGAAGAATCATGAGAAGGATTCCGCCTACTACCATCTGATAGATTTTTACTTTTCCTGTGGCTTGGTTGGCCACTACACATGGATTTGCTGTGGTATATATCAAGGAGATGCAGATCATGATTTGAGTAAAGATGACAGCATCATCGGGTACTGTCTTTAGCCACAAGGTTAGCAAGAAGTCAGTTTCCAGTAGCACTGGAAGAGAGAGGAAGAACAACAGAAGGAAGGAGAATCGAGCACTACGGAACATAAGGCTATGCATCTGCTCCAAATCTCCAGATGCATAATTTTTTGTAATCTGAGGATTAAGTGCCGTTTGGAATCCGCTCACAAACTGCTGGACAGCTGCCTGAACCTGAACAGCAATACCTCGAGCTGCATTGACAACAGGACCAAAGAAGATGTTCAGCATCATGTTAAGTCCTTGGGTATATAAAATACCTGCGAGATTTCCCCAAAAGCTCCATCCTGCAAAGCTCAGCATTTCCTTGAACAATGTCTTGTTGAGTTTCCATTCGACAAAGGATTCCTGAAAATGCTTGTTACAGTATCGGGTATATACATAACGAATGAGCAGTTGAACGAGTAGAGTCAGGATGGCATAAGCAATAAGTTTGTCTATAGGGGAAACTACCAGCAGATAGACTATTATGAGCTTTAGTGTGACATCTAATATGGAAATGTATGCAAAAGCCGACATTTTCTCATGTGCGATGATATCTGCATTGTAAGGCACTGATAAGATGTTGACGACACAGGCAATGATAGAACATTGGTAAACCCACATTGCGGCAGTCATACGCTCTTCGGGTATAACGAGCTTCTCCAGCAAGAACCACAAGCCGACAGTCTCACCAAGGATGATGATGACCAACGCTATGAGCGCATGAATCTGCAAAGCTGTATTGAAAACACTTCTCAGTCTTTCTGCATTTCCTTTCGCTATTTCGAAGTTCAGATATCTTTGGGTTGAAGACACCATTCCTCCATTAATGAATGCAAACATGGTGATGACCCCTCCCACAACGCTGAATACGCCATAGTCTTCCACTCCAAGGGTTTGCAAGATCACTCTGGAGGTGAAGAGTGAGACTGCCATGGTGAAGAGCATCCTGACATAGAGCATTAGGGTATTCTTCGCTATGCGTTTATTGTTTGCTGATGTATCTGACATAAAAAATTAATTCGAGTGTTAACTGTTAACGCGTAATTCGCGATTTTGTTTGATTGCTGATTATTGAGTGTTCTAAAAAAGCTGAGAGCTGTGAATGATGAACTGGGAGCTATCTTACAGTTCTTACAGATTACAGATGATTTATAAGTATCCGAAACCTGGGTCACTAAGCAATTGCTGCCTGATTTGCAGGCAGATTGCAGAATGGCTTATTGTTAAAACGTTAAATTGTTAAATGGCCTTTTTCGGGAGAAAAAAGTTTACAACCCCCTTCCGCAACATTTCTTGTATTTCTTGCCACTTCCACAAGGACACGGATCATTGCGACCGATTTTTGCGTATGGGTTCACGTATGGCTCTTGTTGTTCACCAAAAATACGATTCAACTGACGGGCATTCATATTAGCTATGACTCCTTTGACGGCGTCCGTATAAGCCGGATCGGAATCGGTTGTATCTTCTAACTTCGTCCATTCTGCCTCATCTGGTATATATTTCCTTGCTTGTTCGTAAAATGGGAACTCTTCAATCTTTTCCTCATCCATGTGCCTAGCAAGATTAGCCAAGTCTTCATAATAATTATGGAAATCTTTTTCAGTCAAGAAGAGTTCCTCGTCATTCAATGGTTCGTACTTTTCACATTTCTCTTCGGCTTCCTTCAATCTCTGCCATGCAACGTATATGCGGTAGAATTTTCGCATATTGAGTCTTCGCTCTTTTGGCGGAGCTGTCAAACGAGCAGCCTTTATTGCTTGTTCCTTCTTGTAATCAGAAACTACCACATCCATCAAGCGCTCTTCCTCGCGTATGCCTATCAGCACTTGTTCTCTTACTGGGTCATAGAAATCATACGATGTTTCGATAAACCAATCACGTACATTCCAGAACCATCGTCTGTCAACCACAACGGATTTCTCTGGACTATGCCAATCATTCAGTTGTTCTCTGTCAACGACAATAGGACCTATCTCAAGCTCCTCGTCCGATGGGTCATTGTGATAGAATACCATGACCAAATCGTTGTACATCACAACGTATGGCGAGCATTCCTTTCGATAACCGAAAATGCCTTTGTCTCCTTCTTTCAAACCCTCCGCACGAAACATGGCATACTTCCATTCGCCAAGATCATTATCGCTTTCTGCTATAGCCTTGTCGGAATCCAGAATATTCTCATCCAAGAGTTTACGCAGCGAGAGTTCATCCTCAATGTTCATAAAGATACTCATGCTGCCCATGGACATACGCCAAAGCACCGAGAGCCAAAATAGATAAGCAACGCGTGCATCAACATTCTTCTTTTTTGGAGCGGAATAGAACTGCGCATACGCCGATTCCAATACACCAAAGCGCTTTTCGCAAACCGAGCAGAACTCATTGTCAAATTCTACTTGGTTGATATTCTTCTCGATGTCCTCATCCGTCAAGTCTTCAGCATCCTTCTTGCCTTCCCCCATAGCGAAACGCCACGCAGGAACTTCATTGCCATAAAACTGACAATTCTTTTCTGGAGTATTCAGGAAATCATGATTCAAAGCCTCACGGCCACGATTCCCTTTTCCATCCCACGAGAAAGTAGGATGTGACAGAAAGTTCGGAACCATGTGCGAACCCGTTTTGTTGGCAGGTCGTATCCTGCAAAGCGTACAGCGGCAATCCAATCTCGGTACAACGAGGTTCTTGTGTGGTTTCAGAGGGGTAATAATACTTTTTATCTGAGCCTTGAACAGTCTTAGTTCGTCCTTCTCGTCTTTCGAATAATCACTCAGCGAGATCAAGGAATCAATCATTCCTATCGTCTTATTACTCTCTTCGATGGTAGACCCGAACATGTTATTATAAGCTTTGAATTGCAGACATACAATCGTTGACAGACAGTATTCCTTCAAGCACTCAAAGCTGTAATCTTCTGCAGCGAAGACCTTCATATATACCTCCGACAGTTCATCATAGAGACGAGCCATCAGCTCTGCATCCTTAGCTACTATGGCATCTTGTAATTCCTTGCACAACCACCTGAGTTTATCAAATCGTGATGTTTTCATAATTTCAATTTTGACACGTGCTGTTACTTCAGAAAGGGTCAGGGACATTACTGTTTCGTTTCTGTCATGAATTTTGGATTGTGAGCCTTCGCTCATGTGTGCGTGCACGCTTACTCTTACAGTTCTTACAGATTACAGCCGCAGGTCTTCGACCAGCGGTTACCGATGTGACACCCCTTTGGGGTGTAAGAAAGCGATGGGTGGGGAGGGTCAGATGCCTGTCCACTGATCCTCCTTCAGCCATTTCCATAACGGGGTGACAGATATTAACTTTCCGTTTTCCTTGATCGTTTCCTCTTCATCCTTGGTTACAATCATCAGGTGTTGCACATCCTGATAATCCGCCAATGCAAGAAGAGCTGCTGTCTCTCGCTTGCAAGTGTCCCGGTCAGCTATAGAATAGGAAACCTGTATGGCCATACTTTCTTCCGGAATGAAAAAATCCACTTCCGTTTTAGGCGTATTGAAAAAATAGCATCCGTCGCCATACTTGCGTCTAAGGTTGACCGCTACGATATTCTCCAAGAGTGATGTTGCCGGATCCAGGAGGAAAAGGGCAAGCAGACCATTGTCAATGAAGTAATACTTGCGGTTCATCTCCTTGTCTTGAAGTTTCCCGACATAATTCTCAAAGGGCAGCAGCAGCCACGATTCGTCCATATAACGGATGTAGTCGATTGCGGCATCGGTGCTCATCTTCTTTCCAGTGCTGGATACAATACTTGCCATTCGGGAATATGAAATAGGCTGTTTGACGCTCTCAGCCAGTTTCCGTATCAGCACTTTCAAGGCAAAATCGTTGCGAATGCCATGGCGTGCCACAAGGTCGCCAAAGAAGATCTTGCTGAACAAGCTGCTCAACCACTGACGGCTGTTAGGCATCAAGGCTGTTTCCGGCATGCCTCCCTTGCGGAAATACTCATCTGCCAAGCGCACTATCTGCTTTCGGTGCTTAAACTCCGCATTTTTCTGCGTGAGATCAATGTCGTGTGCCTTCAGATATTCCTCAAAGGAATAGGGAAACACCTCTTGCACCAAATATCTGCCACCTAAGGTCGTGGCAATCTCATTGCTGAGCATCTTGGCATTGCTTCCGGTGATATAAACCTGATATTTCTGGTCAGCCAACCTGCGGGCAAACTTCTCCCACCCATTAACGAGTTGAACCTCATCGAGGAAGAACAGAGGCTTGTGATCATACATCTCCTCATAGCAAGTCTTGATGAGTTCCAAGTCGGTGATGTCAAGCGAATCAATACGGTCATCTTCAAAATTGAAGTATAGCACCTCATCTTGCAGATGTCCCTGTGACAGCAATTCTGCTATGCGCTGATACATCAGGTAAGATTTGCCTGCATGTCTCAACCCAACAAGCACATAATTCTGCCCGTCAAGAAACTTCACCTGACGAGGAATGAGCTTCACTCTGGTAACATATTGCTGATACTCTGCAATAAGAGTCTTTATCAGATCTTTAGTCATAACAATATCTTTTTATTTGGTGCAAAGGTAATATTTTTATCGGATATAAACGACAAATATCCAATAATTTTATCGTTTATATACTACAATTTGCTGATTATTGATTACAAATTGATTACTGATGACTGATTACTGATGATTGATTACTGATTATTGATTCATTTGCGGGCGTAATTGTTAACGCGCAAATCGAGATTGATTTGCATTTGATGCGTGCGGGGGAGTCGAACCCATCTGCATCATCAACGTGTGCGGAGCGTTGAAGTATGCATCTCCATCCTTTACTTCGACAAACTCAGTACAAGCTGTCAGCTCAGGAACCGGGAGGGTTGCTGGCAGTCACTCTGAGAGTAAGAGGAGTGGCTGCTATGATTCTTTACTTTGATGTTCCGTAATACTTTGCGTACCATTGTGCAAAAGCACGCAAACCATCGCGTAAGCTGGTAGAAGGCTTAAAACCGAAGTCAGCCTCTAATGCTGATGTATCAGCATAAGTGACTGGAACGTCTCCTGGCTGCATAGGTACCAACTCCTTATGACTCTCAAAATCATAGTCAGCAGGAAGGACTCCAGCTGCCAACAACTCGTCTTGGAGTATCTGGACAAAGTCCAAGAGATTCTCGGGCGAGTTGTTGCCAATGTTGTACACCTTATAAGGTGGTACTGGCAGACCGTCTTCGCCTGTTGCCTTTTCTGGGGCGTGCTGCATCACTCTTACTACGCCTTCCACGATGTCATCGACATAGGTGAAGTCACGTTTGCAGTTACCGTAATTGAAAATCTTGATGGTTTCGCCTTTCACCAGTTTGTTGGTGAAACCAAAGTATGCCATGTCAGGGCGACCGGCTGGACCATAAACGGTGAAGAAGCGGAGACCGGTGGATGGGATGTTATAGAGTTTGCTATAGGCATGAGCCATAAGCTCGTTGCTCTTCTTTGTGGCAGCATATAGGCTTACGGGGTTGTCCACCTTGTCGTCTGTCGAATACGGCACTTTCTTGTTGCTACCATAGACCGATGATGACGAGGCATAGACCAGATGCTCCACCTCGTGGTGGCGGCACGCCTCGAGGATGTTGTAGAACCCGATGAGGTTGCTCTGGATGTAGGCGTCGGGGTTGGTGATGCTGTAGCGCACGCCTGCCTGGGCGGCGAGGTTGACCACTACTGCTATCTTGTGTTCGGTGAAGATTGCCTCCACGGCTGCCTTATCGGCGATGGAGGCGTGGACGAAGGTCCAATCGCGCTGCAGCGACTCTATCTCCTTCAGGCGCTCATACTTGATGTTGACATCATAGTAGTCGGTGATGCTGTCGATTCCGATTACTTTAATGTCCTTCACATCGTGAAAAAGGCGCTTGACGAGGTTGCTGCCGATAAAGCCGGCGGCGCCTGTGACGAGGACGGTCTTGCCCTCGAGGGTTACGTTGTATTCTACCATTGCTGTTTATTTGACGATTCCGGGATATTGTTGTTGTACTTCCTCATAGCTCTGCAGGTTGCCGATGTCATAGCGGCGGCCGGGCATCTCCATGGCATGGACGGCGGTATGGCGGCAGAGCCAGGCGATAAAGCTGCCGGGGGCGTCGGTGCCGCAGCCGTCGGCGATGGCTGCGGGGATGCGGGCGGCATCTTCTGCGGTGTAGTAGTAGAAGGGCGGGCACACCCAGTGGCTCTTGGGGCGCGCGGGCTTCTCTTCCATGGACATGATGCGGTCGCTGTCGTCGATTTCGAGCACGCCGCACTTGTGGAGGCGTTCCACACTGGGCTCTTCGAAGCGCATCACGCACGAAGTCTGCTTCTTGTCTGCATAGCGCACGAAGTGCTGCAGGCTGAAGTCGAGCACATTGTCGCCGGCGATGACGAGCATGTCGCCCGTGAGGCCGAGGCTGTCCACGGCAAACCGGATGTCGCACACGGCGCCGAGGCGGGTCTCGTTGGTCGACGTGCCGTCATCGACCACGGTGATTTTCTGGCGTTTGCCTGCCGCCCACTCCTGGAAGTGGCGGGCAAACTTGTGGTTGCTGATTACGATGTATTCGTCGACAAGGCCGGCGCCGTTGATGTCGTCGACGAGCCAGTCCAGGATGGTCTTGTCCTGCACCTTGAGGAGGGGCTTGGGGAAGTTTTCGGTCAGGGGATAGAGCCGGGTGGCATAGCCTGCCGCAAGAATAAGACACTTCATTGTTGTTTTCTTTAGAGGATTAGGCCGTCGGCACTGTGGCAGACGACGTACTGGTATTTGCCCCGAAGCTGGGGAAAGGCGCGCAGGTACTGTTCTTCCACCTGGCGCCCGATGCTCTCGCTGTAGGCGGGGTCGATGAGGGCCATGCAGCATCCCTTGAAACCGGCGCCGGAGAAGCGGCCGCCGTAGATGCCGTCGGTATGGGTCATGATGTCGTAGAGGGTCTTCAGCTCGGGTGAGCCGGTCTCGTAGTTGTAGATGCTCGAATGGCCGCTCTCAAAGCTCAGGCGGCCGAAGGTGTCGAGGTCGCCGCGGCGCCAGGCTTCGGCGCCCTGTTCCACGCGCGCGAACTCGGTGTACCAGTGTTCGGCTCGCTTGGCCCAGTTCTCGGGCAGGCGGTGGCGGTACTCGCGGAACACTTCGACGGGGACCTCACGCAGGTGGGTATCGCCAAACTTGCCGTACTCCATGCCGGCGAAGGCCTTGAGGGCGTAGGCGGCGCTGCGGCACTCGTCCACGCGCATGTTGAACTTGCTGCCGGCGAGGGTGCGCTCCACACCGCTGAAGAAGATGGCGATGGCGTAGGGCTTCATCGAGGGATGGGTGGGGATGAGTTCATAGTGGTCGTCGAGAGTGTCGAGGTAGAGCAGATGGTCTTTGCGCGAGAAAAGCTCGCAGCTCTGGTCGAGCTTGCCGGAGCTTACGCCCACATAGCGGTTCTCCACAGCCACGGCCATCTCGATCATCTCGAGGTCGGTGAGCCTGATGCCGTTGACACGGCAGAGGGCGCTGAGGTAGACCAGCGTGACGGCCGCCGATGACGACAGGCCGCCGATGGGAAGGGTGCCCTGGATGACACCGCAGAGGCCGACGCTGAGCGGATGGCGCATGCCGAGCTCGAGGGTGGCGCCGCGCAGGTAGTCGGCCCAGTCGTTTTGGCGCACCTCGGGCACGCTGTGGATGTGCCACTGGGCGCGCTTGTCAAACTGAAGCGAGCAGAGCTCGATGACGCCGTTGTGTTTGGGTTTGTAGGCGAGGTGGATGCCGCGGTCGATGGCCAGGCCGGTAATCTTGCCCAACTGGTGGTCGCTGTGGGCACCTATGGGGCACACGCGGTAAGGACAGAAGGCCATGCCTTCGGGATCCTTATGGTAGAGTTCAAAGAACTTCTCTTCACATTGTAGCATAGTCGTTGCGGGGGTTAAGGGGTCAGTCGCGGCCGAAGATGTCGCGGGTGTATACCTTGCCGGCCACGTCGTCGAGGCTCTCGTCGTAGCGGTTAGCGATGATGGCCTTGGAGCGGCGCTTGAACTCGTCGAGGCTGTTGACGACCTGGCTGCCGAAGAAGCTGGTGCCGTCTTCGAGCGTGGGTTCGTAGATGATGACCTCGGCGCCCTTGGCCTTGATGCGCTTCATGATGCCCTGGATGGCTGACTGCCGGAAGTTGTCGGAGTTGGACTTCATCGTGAGGCGGTAGACGCCGATGACGCACTCGTGCTCCTTGGTGGCGTCCCACACGGCGTTCTCGTTGTAGTAGCCGGCCTTGCGCAGCACGGCGTCGGCGATGTAGTCCTTGCGGGTGCGGTTGGACTCCACGATGGCGGTCATCATGTTCTGCGGCACGTCCTGGTAGTTGGCCAGCAGCTGCTTGGTGTCCTTGGGCAGACAGTAGCCGCCGTAGCCGAACGATGGGTTGTTGTAGTGGCTGCCGATGCGGGGGTCCAGACCCACGCCCTCGATGATGGCTTTTGAGTCGAGACCTTTCACTTCTGCGTAAGTATCAAGCTCGTTGAAGTAGCTCACGCGGAGGGCGAGGTAGGTGTTGGCGAAGAGCTTGACGGCCTCGGCCTCCTTCATGCCCATGAAGAGGGTGTCCACATCGGGCTTCAGCGCGCCTTCCTGGAGGAGGGCGGCGAAGGTGCGGGCGGCTTCCTTGAGCATCTCCACATCGGTGACCGACTCGATGGCGCGGTTCTCATCGGCAAAGTCGGGATGCGACATGATCTTGGGGTAGCCCACGATGATGCGGCTGGGATAGAGGTTGTCGTAGAGGGCCTTGCTCTCGCGGAGGAACTCGGGCGAGAAGAGCAGGTTCAGCTTCTGCACGCCGCGCTGCGCGTACTTCAGGTAGAGGCTGCGGGTGTAGCCTACGGGGATGGTGGACTTGATGACCATGACGGCATCGGGATTGACCTCCAGCACCAGGTCGATGACTTCCTCGACATGGCTGGTGTCAAAATAGTTCTTTACGGGGTCGTAGTTGGTCGGGGCGGCGATGACCACGAAGTCGGCGTCGGCATAGGCCCGGCGGCCGTCGAGGGTGGCGGTGAGCTGCAGCGGCTTCTCGGCCAGGTAGCGCTCGATATAGTCATCCTGGATGGGTGAGATACGGTTGTTGATCTTCTCCACCTTCTCGGGTATCACGTCCACTGCCGTGACACGGTGGTGCTGCGAAAGCAGCGTGGCTATACTCAGGCCGACGTAGCCGGTTCCGGCAACGGCGACACGTATGTCTGCAAAATTACGCATATAATAAATTGAGATAAAAGTTGTGCTGAAAGGGGATGGGCTGGCCAAGGCTGTAGCGAGGGTGGCAGTAGCTGTTCTAATGGTTGTCGTCGGTCACCGTGATGACCGTCTTTGTTTACACCTTATTATATATATAGACAGGGGTTGGGTGAGTTCAGCCTTCCACAACCTCAAAATCTTCGTTGTGGACACCGCGGATGGCTACGGCGTAGCCGGCAAACTCCATGACGAGTTGGCGGTCGCGGTCAATGCGTACGATGTAGCCCTCCAATCCCTTGAAGAGACCGGTGAGGACACGCAGCTTGACGTGGTCCTTGGCAAACTTGACAAAGGGGTCGCGCAGGAAGGTCACATTGTCGGGATGACCGGTGATAGCCTGCATGAAGGGTTGCATCATGCGATGAGAGATAACCGCAGGATGTCCTGTGCTACAGTTCTTAATGAGATGAGTTTGAGGATGATAGGTGCTGAGAAACTGCTGCAGTTCAGCCGTATGGCCCTGCAGGAATACCAGACCATTGATAGTGGGCAAGAGTTTCTTGACGACACCCTTGCCATTATTTTTGGGTTTGAATTTGTAAGAATAGTGGACAAAACACTCGTGCCGCGCCTCAGGGTGGGCGGCATTGTAGGCGTCGACCTGACGCTTGAAGAGTTCGACCTGTTTGTTATGGATATGGACATATCCCCAAGGAGCTTCTGACAATGACGCAGAAGCCATGCTGGGGGAGTCGCAAGATGATACATTTTCTATTCCCGACCCCGATGACAACTCGGCTTCGGTAACGTGGATGCCCTTTGGAAAACAGGAGGTTACACCACTGTTTTCGTCGGCTATAGAAAGAGTGATAGAGCAATCCTGCGTCATTTCCTCGTTCTATTTTATGTCATTGATGATGAAAAGCGTGTCGTTCACTACTCTATTGTGGAGCGGCAGACGAGCGCTATCATTGTCGGCAATCCCCGTATCAGAGAATAACGCCGATAGTGCAACGACCTTGTTCACAATAACATAAATATTAAAAAAAATCAGTCCAGTTGAGATATAGCCAGACAATCACAATTGTCATAACCTTACGTTCCAATAAAATATTGCCGTCTTCTCTAACTGTATCGACAAACGCCGCAAGCGGCGCAGTCTCATTTGGCAAAGTTAACACTTTTATTCCACTTAAAGAAAAAATGCTAAAAAAATATTTTCGTTTCCTGCATTTTTATACAGCAGGCAGACAGGGGGATGGCTGCCACGACTGCCTATACATTATTATATATATAGACAGACAGACGAGCATCGGAAAAAAGTGGGGCTTGATGTACAGACTGGCGACACTTCATCAATGACCATCGAGCAGCACCAACCGAGAAAAGCAGCTGATCCGAAAAACGAGGGACCGCTCCCTACCCTTCTGCCAGCAACCGCTGCCACGCCAGGATGGGTCGTCGTCACATCTGCCATCGCCATCAGGATTCTATAAGGTGTCTTGGGCGTCGGCGAAACGCAAGATGATGTTACATTTGTGTTACGGCAACATTACGAATGATAACTTTTACGGCGCAATAAGTACGTTTTTGACACGACAACGATAAAAAATGTAAATGTTTTATATTTTTTCCACCATTTTTCATTGTTATTATAATAATTATCCTTATCTTTGCAAAAAATATGGGATCCATGTGATATGGTGAAAGTATTTACTTTAATTTGTTTTAGTAGATTAGTTTTTAAGTAGTTTGTTTTAAAACCGGTTATCGTGATGATAGTCGGTTTTCTTTGTAATAACAAAAGTGTATAACATGAAAAAGGCTCTGCCTGAGTGGCAAAGCCTGATTTTTGTACTCGGTAAGGGAATCGAACCCTTATGCCAAGATTGAGAATCTTGTATCCTAACCGTTAGATGAACCGAGCGTTAGGTCGTATCATGGAGAACGCTTGCTGCGGAAGGAGGGGGATTCGAACCCCCGGTACGGTAAACCCGTACGTCAGTTTAGCAAACTGGTGGTTTCAGCCACTCACCCATCCTTCCTGGGGGTTCAAGTTTCCTTTAACCGAGCATTGTTCTCAAATGCGATGCAAAGGTACTAACTATTTCTGAAACCTCCAAACATTTTCCATTCTTTTTTTTGAATATTTTTAATGCTTCAGCGGCTTGCAGCCTACAATTGGCTAAGTTTCATAGAGTTGTATTAAACTTATTTTTAACATTGCCATTGGGCGATTTACATTGCCAAAGCTCCGCATCGGATACATACACCCCAGAAGCGTATTTGCAAGCAGAAATGACCATCGACGGAATCATGGAGGGTATCTCTGCGAAATTTATGACCATCTCTGCAAGAATTATGATTACCTCTGCGAGATTTATGACCATCTCTGCGTCCAGCGCATTTATCCTGCGCTTCTTGGAGCATACTCCCCCACCCGCCACGCAGCGCGCGCGGGTGACGGAAGAGACATTCACCGAGGCAGACAAATACTTTGTGCAGACCTCTGCCGTTTTATAGTGTGTGGCGTTACACTTACGACGCCAGTTATAAACTCTAACAACTATGGCAACTATTAAATTGAAATTCAGGACTTCATCGAAAGATGAAAAGGAGGGTACACTGTGTTACCAGGTCATTCACAAGCGCAACGTGAGATGGATTACGACAAGACACGGCATCCGTGCCAGCGAATGGAACCGTCGCACAGCCTCCATCACGCTCACCGGCAATCGAGAAAGAGACTGTCAGCTGCGGCTGATACAATCGTCGGTAATCTGGGAGATGGAACAACGGAAGCGAATCATCAGACAGATGGAAACGGAGACCAAGGACTATACCATCGAGATGCTCTTCCAGGCGTTTGAGCATCTGCCGGAGTGTGTCACCGTGTTCGACTTCATGCTGAAGCAGATAGACAGGAAGCGGGAGATGAAGCGCTTCGGCACCGCGAGGACCTATGCCAACACTCTGCGCAGCTTCCGAGAATTCCGAAGCGACAATGACCTCACGTTCACCGAACTCACGCAAGAAATGATGGAGCTATACGAAGCCTGGATGACCCATCGCGGGCTGAAGCAGAACACTATCAGATTTTATCTGCGCACGCTAAACACACTGACACGCAAGGCTATCGACGAGCATCTGATGGAAGACCGTCAACTCTTTGCCAAAGTGCGTCTGTCGTATGTGAAGACGACAAAGCGTGCCATCACCGAGAGCCAGATAAGGCGCATCGAACGGCTCGACCTATCAGGAAAGCCCGCGCAAGCGCTGGCGCGCGATATGTTTATGTTCAGCTTCTATATGCGTGGCATGTCGTTTGTGGATATGGCTTTCCTGCGCAAGGCAGACCTGAAGTATGGCATGCTGAGCTACTGCCGACGAAAAACCAACCAGCACCTGACCATCGCGTGGCATCGGGCGCTGCAGGACATCATAGACAGATATGCCCACCTCACCCGCAACACGCCTTATCTGCTGCCCATCATCACCCGAACAGACGGCACGGAGTACAAGCAATATCGCAACCGGGAAGAGTGTATCAACAGGGCACTGAAGAGCATCGGTGTGGCTGCGGGACTCAAGATTCCGCTCACCACCTATGTGGCACGACACTCGTGGGCAAGCATTGCGCGCAATATGAATTTCTCCATCGCCATCATCAGCGAGGGCATGGGCCACCAGTCCTACCGCACCACCCAAATCTACCTCGACTCCATCGACACCGCACGCATAGACGATGCCAACAACCGCATCATTCGCAGGATAAGCATGGGGAAATAAACGGACAGATGACAGACCGACGACATACACCCACACCCATGTCGGCAGTTATGAGCAATGCGAAGCACGCAGCCTCATCCTATTGGCAAACAATGGTTTGCAGTACTCTCCAAACCACATATAAAGTAAATGCGAACCATGAATTGCCAAATTCAAAGTTTGATTTCACCGTTTCAGAGTTTGCATTACGCGGTTCAAACCATGAAGTCATGATTAATGTCATCGGCGAAGAATTGCCGCTGCGTATTACCACCAAGCAAGAGATGGGCAGCGCCCGCACATTGACCACCTCCGTCCGCACGTTGACCACCTCCGTCCGCACGTTGACCACCTCCGCCAGCCCCGTGACTACGCCCACGACAAACCACGAAAAAAGCGGCCAAGACACAATGGTCTTGACCGCTTTCTATATATACGTTTATCTATTGGTTTACATCATGCCAGGCTGGGCGGGCATAACCGGAGCCTTCTCATCGGGCTTGTCGACGATAAGGCACTCGGTGGTAAGGAACATACCAGCGATAGAAGCCGCGTTCTCAAGAGCTACACGAGCAACCTTGGCTGGATCGATGACGCCAGCAGCACGCAGGTCTTCATAGATGTCCTTGCGAGCGTTGTAACCGAAGTCGCCCTCGCCCTCACGTACCTTGTTGACTACGACAGCACCCTCGCCACCGGCGTTGGCTACTATCTGGCGCAGAGGCTCCTCGATGGCGCGGCATACGATATTGATACCAGTCTGCTCATCGGCGTTGTCGCCCTTGAGATCCATGAGGTCCTGCTGGGCACGGATATAGGTGGTACCACCACCGACAACGACACCTTCCTCGATGGCTGCACGAGTAGCGCAGAGTGCGTCGTCAACGCGGTCCTTCTTCTCCTTCATCTCTACCTCAGAGTTGGCACCCACATAGAGCACTGCTACACCACCAGCCAACTTGGCCAGACGCTCCTGCAGCTTCTCCTTGTCGTAAGAACTCTTGGTGGCAGCAATCTCGTTCTTGATCTGAGCCACACGGTCCTTGATGTTCTCCTTGGCACCGTGACCGTTGACAATAGTAGTGTTGTCCTTGGTTACATTGACCTTGTCGGCAGAGCCCAGCATTTCGAGAGTAGCCTGCTCGAGCTTGAGTCCCTTCTCCTCGCTGATGACTACACCACCGGTAAGTACGGCGATATCCTCGAGCATGGCCTTGCGACGGTCGCCAAAGCCAGGAGCCTTGACAGCGCATATCTTCAAGCCACCACGCAGACGGTTGACAACCAGAGTGGTGAGAGCCTCAGAGTCTACATCCTCGGCGATAACCAGCAATGGACGGCCGCTCTCAGCAGCAGGCTGCAGGATAGGCAGGAAGTCCTTGAGGTTGGATATCTTCTTGTCGTAGATGAGGATATATGGATTCTCCATAACGCACTCCATCTTGTCGGCATCTGTCATGAAATAAGGTGAGAGATAACCGCGGTCAAACTGCATACCCTCTACGACACCGATATTGGTGTCACGGCTCTTGCTCTCTTCGATAGTGATTACACCGTCCTTGCTGACCTGACGCATAGCATCGGCGAGCAGCTTGCCAATCTCAGGATCGTTGTTGGCAGAAACGGTAGCCACCTGCTCAATCTTGTCGTAGTTGTCGCCAACCACCTCGGCATTGGCCTTGATGTGCTCTACCACCTTGGCAACAGCCTTGTCGATACCGCGCTTCAGATCCATAGGATTGGCACCGGCGGTAACATTCTTCAGACCCTCGTTGACGATAGCCTGAGTAAGGATGGTGGCAGTAGTGGTACCATCACCAGCATCGTCGCCAGTCTTGGAAGCCACGCTCTTAACAAGCTGGGCACCGGTGTTCTGGAACTTGTCCTCGAGCTCCACCTCCTTGGCCACGGTAACACCGTCCTTGGTAATCTGGGGAGCACCAAACTTCTTCTCGATAACTACATTGCGACCCTTAGGACCGAGAGTTACCTTTACTGCATTGGCCAACTGGTCAACACCCTGCTTGAGCAGGTCACGGGCATCTGTATTGAACTTGATATCTTTAGCCATGATTCTATTTCCTTTCTTATTGTTATAAATGAAAACGGTAAATACTAATTATTCCTCAACAACAGCGAGCACGTCGCTCTGGCGCATCATCAGATACTTTTCGCCGTCATACTCGATTTCGGTACCTGCATACTTGCCATAAAGTACCACATCACCTGCCTTGAGTATCATGGCATCATCCTTGGTGCCCTGACCTACGGCTACGACCTTGCCACGCTGTGGCTTCTCTTTAGCTGTATCGGGAATAATGATTCCACCTACTTTTTCCTCGGCTGGTGCGGGAAGAACCAGCACTCTGTCTGCTAATGGTTTAAGTTTCATAATCTAATATTTTTAAGAGATTTATATTTTTTATTTTATCAATCTGCCATCTTGTCTGCCAAAACTGTGCCAATCCTGTCAGTCATGACAAAAAAAATAACAATTCACTGCATTTTTATGGGTAGCTTGTCAGCATTGCTCCTAATTGTGTCACATTTTGGCGTCCGCAATGGCAGTATTCCCAGGCATCACTGCCTGCTCCGCACCGCCTGCCCGCAAAGAAAAAGAGGGAAAAAGTTGGCAAGTCGCGATATTATCCGTAAATTTGCGAATATATATCTTAAGCACCTATACTCTCACGACTATGGCCCAAAACTATAAGAACATCAAAATTTTTATCAGCAGCACGTTCTGCGATATGGATGCCGAGCGCGACGCCATCATGAACCGCGTATACCCAGCAGTGGCACAAGCGTTGGCTCCCAAGCACATCCACGTTGACTTCATCGACCTGCGCTGGGGCGTAAGTACCCAGCAAATAGCCGAAAACGAGCGCGAGAACCATGTGCTGCGCGAGTGCATAGACAGCATCAACGAGTCGAGACCGTTCTTCATAGGACTCTTAGGCGACAGATACGGTTGGGTTCCGTCGCAAGAGAGTTGGGACTGCATCATCGACGGCATGAGTGACCATGAAAAGCAGTTCATCAACCAAGACACTGCCGAAGCCCGCAGTGTGACAGAGCTGGAAATGCTCTTCGGTTCGCTCATAGACAGTGACAATCTGCATCGCAGTCTGTTCTGCTTCCGCAACCCTGCGGTATATGAGCACATGGACAAGGAACACCTATTTATATATATACAGGACGACGAAAACGCGCAAAGCCATCTGGCCAGACTCAAGAAGCACATCATCGAAACCATGTCGAGCCACCAGCTCAAGCGCAATGTGTGCCAGTATGATTGTCAATGGGACGGCAACCGCCTGTGCGGCATGGATGGACTGGTGGACTTCCTCACCCAAGCGATTGTCCAGGAGATAGAACTCTATGAGTGTGAGAGCGAAGAGGGAAACCCCGAGAATGAATACGACTCGACTGCCGCGCGCTTTGATGCCATCATGGACCACCATGACGCCAACTTCTGCGGGCGCGAAGACTTTGTCGCCAACCTTACCGATGTGGCAGCCACCACCCAAGCTAAGGCCATCATGCTGACAAGCCATTATGGTCTGGGCAAGACTGCCCTACTCTCCCACTGGTATCGGCAGCTGTGCAAGGACGACCGATTTCTGCCCTACATCTACTTTGCCGACCGTCAAGGCAATCATGGCAAAGTGGAAATGCCACTGAAATACTGGTTGGCTGATGAGCGTACCGGTGCCACGCAACGTTTCGGCGCTGAATCCCAATACGATTTGGGGTTGCTGGCCAACAAACTGGAAGAAGCCACTGCGGCTGACAGCCGGCGCAAACTGCTCATCATCGACGATATACATCTGCTGGACAACTACCACAAATGGTTTGACCCTCGGCTCTTTGCCGACGACACCCTGATAATATGTACTGCCGACAGCGAACAAGCCCCTCGTTTCGAGCATCTGTGCGACAACATTTATCTCTTGCCTCCGTTGAGCACGGACACTGCGCGACAGCTCGTCGAGACACGACTGCAGCGGGTAGGCAAACAACTGCAACCCGCCGTGATGGAAACTCTGCTGAGCAAACAAGAGGGGAAAGTAAAGCCTGCCGGCATACCGCTATGGAGTGTGATGATGACCAGACAGTTGGTCTTGCTCGACGGCAATTACTTTGCCCAGCAGCGCAAACGCCAAGAAGAAGATGCCGAACTCAAGATACAAAACTCTCTGATAGACATCATCGCACAGGCGCCTGTATATCCCGAGCAGCTATTCATGACTTGCGTAGAGTCGGCTGCCACATTCGTAGACAGGCAGTTCGTCTTGGACGTGCTGCGCTTCATCGCCATCACCGAATTCGGAATCCGCCCGCAAGACCTGAAGGCACTGATGGGCGAGAAATGGGACAACCTGAAATTTGCCGAACTCAAACGACACATGGGAAGCCTGCTGGCAATCGATGAAGAGAGCGGCACGATAGACTTTGCTTACAGTAATTTCAGAAGCGAGATATACATCCAAGCCGGAGAGCAGCTCGCTCCCTACTTCGCTGCACTTATCACTCATCTGGGCGACATCTCTAAAAACGAGATTGACAACAACATCATTGGCAACGAGATACCCTATCTTGCGGTAAAATATGCCACTGCCGCCGTAATGGACTACATTCTTGACAACGACCGCGGTCATCTGCGCGACAAGAGCGTCTATGCGCTGGCAGACCTGACATTCAGAAAGTCACAAGTGGTAAAAGCATGGATGGAACTGGCAGCAGAGCGAAAGCCCAAGGAGACGATAGCGCTTGCCACCCAGATTATAAGAACCCACATGGGCTGCCGGCACTACACCGCTGCGGCCACGGTCGCCTCATGGGTTATACCCAAGATAGACAGTGGCAAACTGGACCAGGAGGCACGCCGCGACTACTATACCTTGGTAGTTCTCTATATGGAGTCGCTCTATCAGACGGGACAATATGAGAATGCCGCATATCTGTCAAACCATCTGCTGTCAGAGTGCTACAACGAGCTGGACAACCCAGACTACTACGAGATATGCGGCATGGCAATTCTGGTAAAGACACGCATCGAAAGCAAGAACCCCAACGAGCATACCCTGGGGTGGGCTGCGAAGGGCAACGACCTGATGGACCGCCTGGTGCTGGAAATGCAACAGGTGCAGATGATTACTTACCTGCGCGAGTTGAGCGAGATATATCTCACCACCCCAGGAGTAAACGAGTCAGAAGCGGAAAACAGGGCACAGTTTGTTGATGATTACCTGTCGGCTCCGCAATGGATGTACCATCTATACTTTATGATTGCGCCGCTGAGGAAACATGCTGAAATGCTGGAGCAGCATGACGATTTCGCCGCTGCTATCCTACGCCAACAGGCTGATGACTACGAGCAGACCCTGCTCAACGCCTATCCCGACAATCCCCTCTTCAATGGAAACTGCACTATCCCCTGTGAACAAGACGGGCACGAGCCCGACAGCCTCTCCCGTAGTTTCCCTGAGAGTCTGAACCACTACTACAGCCAGAAGAACCCGTCGATAGAAGACACGCTCAAGCTGCAGATTGCCTTTTATCGTATGTGCTGCCATACCGAATGGAAACTGAAAGAAAACAGAAATCGTGGAGACAAAGAGCAAGAACTGCATGAGTTACAGAGACTCAGCCTCGACATAAACCATATGCAAGCTACAGGTGTAACATCACCGTTGGTCATGATGGGCTATTCGTTGGCAAACAGCTGCATGGCCTACTACTACGAACAAATGGGCGACAAACAAAACATGATGTATCACAACAAGCAGCATGAATACGCACTGTGCGAAGCCTACAGTCTCTATCCCAACATCGCAGAACTGAAGCGCCGCTATGCTGCCGCGATTGACGAGACCGGTCGCCTCTTCCTGATGCTGTATGACAACTTCAAGGCAGCCGAAAAGTGCTATGCCAAGGCCAACGAGAAGTTTGCCCAGCTCTTTGAGCAATCGCAGGAGGGAACACTCGTGGACGATATGGCGCTGAGTACCTACAATCTTACGACCATCTATCTGATGCAGAAGGACTATAACAAGGTGTGCGATACGTCGGCGAGGCTGCTGTCTATACCGCAAATAGAAAGCCGCATCGGACAGCAGGACTTCTTGGCTGGCATCTACGAAAATCTGTCAATGGCAAAACTCGCCATGGGCGACTCTACCGCGGCCAAGGAATACCAAGTCGCAGCCAAAGGCATCTACAAGCGTCTGCTCGAGGAGCATCCAGACAACGAGAAATACATGAGAGACGTGGCAATAAGTTGTATACGCCAGACCGAGCTGCTGATGTCTATCGGCGGAAAGGTGGATGATGCCATCGCCGAAATCAACGAGGGCGAGGATATGCTGCAACGTGTGCTGACACTCATCCCCAACTCGCCCAAGGCCATCAACAACTATATAGGTCTGCTGTCGTGTAAGACAAAACTGTATATACGACTGCACAACAGCGACAGGATGATAGAGGCATACGACAAGTTTGAGGCACTTACCCTCAGAAATATTATCGAGACACGCAACCCACAGCACATCCCGCTCATGCTCAGCGAGATGGAATCGTTTGTCGTCACTGCACAACAGTCCAAATGGGAGGAGATGGCACATGCCTTCATGGAAGTAAAGCAGCAAGCGCTGAAGCACCTGGTAGAAAACCGTCTGATAAAGCCGCAATAGTCCAAAGGCACCCTGGGGAATAAGAAAAACCGGCACAGCAATGATGAGTTTGGCAAAAAATGAGTAATTTTGCAACATATTATTAGCATTGAGAATATGGAACTGAGACAACTCAAATACTTTCTGAAACTTGCCGAGACTCTGAACTTCTCTTCGGCTGCCAAGGAGCTGTTTATTACCCAAAGCACGCTGTCGCAACAGATTCTCAATCTCGAACGCGAATTTGACCAACCTCTCTTCGTACGCAACAGCCACGAGGTGCAGCTCACTGAGGCTGGGCGGCTGCTTATGCCCCACGCCCAAGAAAGCATCAATGCTGCCGAAAACTGCATAACTCTTGTGCAGGAACTCAAGCACATGCTTGTGGGCGAATTGAATGTAGGAGTGACCTTCTCGTTCAGCAATATCATGGCCGAGACCATGGCTGAGTTTCTGAAGAAATATCCCAATGTCAAGCTCAATGTATGCTATGACTCCATGGCTGTGCTTATGGAGAAACTGCGGCACCATGACCTGGATCTGGTCCTGGCGTTCAAGCCCCTAAAGACCGACAACCGCATCGACAGCGAGGTCTTGTTTCATACGCACGCTTCGGCAATAGTCAATGAGTTTCACCCACTGGCCCGCCAGTCGAAAGTGACGCTGGAAGAATTGCAGAAATATGGATTGGCGCTGCCCGCGATAGGCTTGCAGGCTCGCAACGCTTTTGAGAAGGTGATTGAAGGTAATGACATCACCTTCAAAATCAAATCGGAAATCAACAACGTGAACCTCCTGTTCAAGCTCGTCAAACAGACCAATTATGTGACCGTGCTGGCGGCGTCGACCGTCATCGGCGAGAGCGGCGTCTGCGCCATTCCGATAGACCTGCCCGAAGCCGACATGGAAGGATGTATCCACACCATGAAGAACGGATATACGAAGAATGCCGCACGCGAGTTTATCAATATGCTACACCCCCCCGCAACTCTGTGGAAAGAAATAACCCTGCCCAATGGATAAATCACATTGAGCAGGGTTATACCTTATTATATATATAAGCCTGTATCGGGAAGCAGACTTAATCCATACGATTCCGATAGTCTTCGTAGGTGAACTGGCGCAGCACTTCCAATTCATTGTCGGTATGCAACAGGGCTATCGACGGATGGCTGATGCCATTGAACATACAGGTCTTGACTGTGGTATAATGCAGCATATCCTCAAAGATAACATTCTCGCCTACTTGCAGTTCATGGTCAAACTGCCACATTCCCATAAAATCGCCCGACAGACAACTGTTTCCTCCGATACGATAAACATGAGGAAGGGATGCGTCGGCATCCATGGGCAAGGAATGAGCTCCACGTATTTCAGGTTGGTAAGGCATCTCGAGACAGTCGGGCATATGGCAGGTAAAGCTGACATTGACAATAGCTGTACGAATGCCCTTATTCTCAACCACATCTACCACTTGTGACACCAATGGTCCTGTCTGCCAACCGAAAGCGCTACCCGGCTCAAGTATGACATGAAGATGGGGATAGCGGGCATGGAAGCCTTGAAGCAAACGTATAAGCCTGTCGACATCATAGTCGGCGCGGGTCATAAGATGGCCACCACCGAAGTTAAGCCACTCAATCTGCGGGAACCACTTGGCGAATTTCTCCTCGATATGCACCAAGGTGCGCTCAAAGACATCAGGTCCGCTCTCACAATGGCAATGACAATGGAAGCCACGGATATCGGACGGAAGAGTGGCAGGAAGTGCATCGGCCATAACACCAAACCGGGTGCCTGGCGCACAAGGATTATAGAGGGCAGTACCCACCTCGGAATACTCGGGGTTGACACGAAGTCCCATCTGGATGGTAGAGTCTATCTCCCTGACCCGCTCATGATAACGGGAGTACTGAGAAAGAGAATTGAAGGTAAGATGGCTGGAGCAACGGGCGATATCATCAATTTCATAATCGGTATATGCAGGCGAATAAGTATGCGCGCGCGCGCCGAACTCATGAAAAGCCAGCATAGCTTCGCCCAAAGAACTGGCTGTAGTCGAAGAGATATATTCACGGAATATAGGGAAAGTCTTCCATAGAGCGTAGGCTTTGAACGCCAATATAATCTCCACGTCGGCTTCGGAAGCCACACGCTGTATCAGCGCCAGATTTCTACGCAGTCTCTCTTCCTCCAGAATGTACATTGGGCGATGGATTTCGCCATATGTCAGTCTATTTACCTTCATCACTGTCTTAACCTAAGTCTATATTTTGGTGCAAAGATAATTTTTTATTTGATTATAATTGCAGATTTAATGGTTTTTTCATACATTTGCATCGTAAAAACGAATGCAGATGAAACTAGTCATAATGACCAAGTCCACTTTTTTTGTGGAAGAAGACAAAATACTAGCCAGCCTCTTTGATGAAGGTATGGACAATTTGCACCTTTTCAAGCCAGGTTCATCGCCCATGTATTCTGAGCGTCTGCTCACATTACTCCCTAAAGATTTTTATAAGAAGATAACCGTCCACGAGCATTATTATTTGAATAATGAGTACCGTCTGGGCGGTATACATATAGACAACCCTGCCGACATTGCCCCCAAAGGTTTCAAGGGTCAGCTGGGGCGTACATGTTCAGACCTGAGCATGTTGCGACAGATGAAGAAGGAAAGCAACTACGTCTTTCTGAAGAATGTCTTCGACTGTATGGAATTCCCGGAAGAGAAATCCAACTTCAATCTTAATCAATTGGAGGATGCGGCCAAAGCCGGGTTGATAGACAAGAAAGTATATGCCTTGGGAGGAATGAGTCTGGAAAGGATTCGCATTGCCAAAGCCTTAGGTTTCGGCGGTGTAGTGATATGCGGAGACCTGTGGAACAGATTTGACATACACAACCAGATTGATTTCAAAGAGCTGATTGGTCACTTTCAGCGTTTACGCAAAGCAACGAACTGATAAAAACCACTTGTATAATTAAAATAACGCATAAAAATGAGTGAGAAAAACTCTTTTTTGGTGTTCTCGGGAACAAACACGAGATACCTTGCAGAAAAAATCTGCGCAAGTCTGAATTGCCAGTTGGGTAACCTTATCATTACCAAATTCTCTGACGGCGAGTTTGCTGTATCGTACGAAGAGTCTATCCGTGGTCGTGATGTATTCCTGGTGCAGAGTACATTCCCCAACTCTGACAATCTGATGGAGTTGTTGTTGATGATAGACGCAGCCAAGCGCGCATCGGCAAGACACATCAATGCGGTAATTCCCTACTTCGGATGGGCACGTCAGGACCGCAAAGACAAGCCACGCGTAAGCATTGGCGCCAAACTTGTGGCCGACCTGCTGAGTTGTGCCGGTGTAGACCGCGTCATAACAATGGATTTGCACGCCGACCAGATTCAAGGATTCTTCGACGTACCCGTAGACCACCTCTACGCATCTGGCGTCATCCTCCCCTACCTGCAGAGCTTGAAACTCAAGGACATGGTTATCGCCTCTCCCGACGTAGGTGGCTCAAAGCGCGCCAACTCGTATGCCAAATATCTGGGCTGTCCACTGGTGCTGTGCAACAAGACCCGCGCAAGAGCCAATGTGGTAGAAAGCATGCAAATTATCGGTGATGTGAAAGACAAGAATGTTATCATCGTTGACGATATGGTTGACACCGCTGGTACCATTACCAAGGCTGCCAACATCATGAAGGAAGCCGGCGCAGCCAGCGTGAGAGCCTGTGCTTCACACTGCGTAATGAGCGGCCCCGCCAGCGACCGCGTACAGCAGTCCGAACTGGAAGAGATTGTATTTACAGACTCTATCCCCTACACCAACCGCTGCTCCAAGGTAAAGCAGTTGTCTGTAGCTGATATGTTTGCAGAGACCATACGTCGTGTGGTTGAAAACGAAAGCATCTCTTCACAGTATCTGTTATAATGAAGATAACTTATAAGACACTACTTATTGGAGTGGCAATCGTCTTGTTTATGGGCGGTTGTCACTCCAATGCGTCTAAGGCCCCTGTCGAAAGCAGTGTAGCGAAAGACACGATAGCCAACGTACAACTCTATGACCTGCAGCGCAACACCACCAACCTCTATGACGAGATAAGCAAGAACAAACTTACCGTAATAGACTTCTGGGCATCCTGGTGTGGTCCTTGCCGTATGGAGGCGCCCAACCTGATAGAGATATACAACGACTATAAGGACAAGGGGCTGGGATTTGTCGGCATCTCGCTTGACGGCGAATACAAGAAGTGGACGGAAGGCATCGAACAGTTGCAATTGCCTTGGCCGCAATACTCGGACCTCAGACAATGGGATGACACTCTGGCAAGAATGTATAACATTGAAAGTATTCCACACACTATCATCGTCAACAGCAAAGGCGAGATTCTGGCCCAAGGACTGAGAGGCGACGAGTTGAGACGCTTTATCGACACCCAACTATAAAACGCGGAGTATGGCTGTATCCATGATAATAGCCATAACGCAAAATATACAAAGAGAAAAGGAGACATTCACCACATTCGGCGATTGTCTCCTTTTCTCTTTGTTGTCCAGTACGTGCTATTTGATAATTTCGGCTATGGCTTTAGCCATCTCGGCCGCACCTTTGGCTGATGGATGTACGCCATCGCTCAACATAAACTCCGGCTTAGAAGTCATACGCTCGCGAATGTCTATAATCTCACACTTGTTCTTCTTGGCCAACTTGCGGATAATGGGGATAATCTCGTTTTCAATCACCGTATTATTGATGTCATTCGGATTGACCATCTTGTTGGAAGCAACCAAGGGAAGCATCAGATAAATCTTAGGAGAAGAAGGCAGACGCTTCAGACTGTCTATCATCTGCTGCATATCATGGGCATACTCCTTTCCATATTGCCAGTTATGGGCTTTGGAATCATTGGTACCCAACTTAATGATGGCAATATTGGGATTGAAATCAAGAGCCTCACGCCATGCCTGCTCCTTCATATAAGGATGGTCACCCTTGTTGAGCATGGTACGGGCGCCGACGCCATAATTCTCCACATGATAGCCTTCGCCAAGCAAATTCTGCATTTGGGCAGGATAGCCAAACTGAGAGCGCATATCAATACCCGAACCGTCGGTGATGCTATTACCGATACAAGCTACTCGGACGGCATCGCGGCGATGACTGGGCAACTGGTTGAGCCATGAGGTAAGATTGCCAAGCATCTCATCGTGATACTTGAACTTGGAATTAAATCCAAACCCATGTCCACCAGAGGGATAAATATAAAGTGCGCATTTGCCACCCTTGGAACGCATGGCAGAATAATAAGCCACGGCATTGGTCACAGGAGGAACGCTCACATCGTCATTGGCCAACAAGAGAATGGCGGGCGGGGTAAGATGACGCTGCACATGGAGCTGATTGCTGAATTCCTTGACGAGCTCTGGATTATGCCATTCCTTTCCCAACAGGTTTTTAGCCGAACCGGCATGACCTTTCTTCTCGTCCATCGAGATGACGGGATAGAAAAGGATGGAGAAATTGGGACGATGGGCGAAATCGGCATGGGTAGAGATAGTCGAAGCAAGATGTCCGCCAGCCGAAGAACCCATAATTCCGACATCATAGGGATTGACATGCCATACATCAGCACTATCGCGCACCATCTTCATGGCAGCCATAGCATCGCCGATGGGAAGCTGGCGGTTACCATGTGGCAAACGATACTTCAACACAAAGCAGGCTATTCCCTGCTGATTGAAATACTCTGCCCAGTCGGTGCCTTCATGCTGCATAGCCACAATCCAGTAGGCTCCACCAGGGCAGACTACCACGGCACGACCGGTGGCCTTCTCAGCAGAAGGAAGGAAACAACTGAGGGTGGCCTTGCCATCCTCGCTCACCGGCACTACAAACGAACGGCTCGTAGATTGAGCCTTGACCATTATCGCACATAAAGCGATGAGAATGAATAAATAAACTCTTTTCATTGTTTTGTTAGATTATCTTTTTATTCTTAATTTTCATGGATATTACGCTCCTCGCCCACACCCTAATAACGATGCCCAAGCGGAAGATGCCGCCAAAGGCAATTGGGCACAAGGCGCCAGAAAAACACCAAAAGGCGATAACGCCAATCGATAACCACCACATGGCGCCGACGGTATATGCTGCGGACGATGTGGCGGGCCACCACTTCAGGCTTCATCTTCATGGGAAAGCCAGAACCGGCAATGAGCGCAGTGTCAACAAAACCAGGACGGATGTCAGTAAACCGAATGGGGAGTCGCTGGGAATAAGCCAACTGCTCCAAAGCCTGGATATAGGTATTCTGAAAGGCTTTGGTCGCACTGTAGGAAGGCGCCGGAGCAAGTCCTTTCACACCAGCTATCGAAGAGATAATGGCAATATGCCCTCCCCCATGCGTTTTCATATACTGAAAGGCAACATTGACAAGCCGGCAAAATCCCACCGCATTGGTATTGACGGTATTCATCTCTATCTGCGACTCCAAATCAAGGTTCTGCGAGCCGATACCAGCCGCATGGAAGTACAGGTCGACACCACCGAGGCGGTCTATAAGTGCCAAAAGACGGTCAGGCGCATCAGGCATGGTGACATCGCACAGCGCATAGTCAACACGGTCATCAGCCATTTCGCGAAGAGAGACAAGAGGCTGTTCTCTACGCGCCATAAGCCCCACTTGCCATCCATCACGGATAAGACGGCATGCCACTTCACGGCCAATACCCGATGAAGCTCCTACTATTATTGCCTTTTTCATCGTAACAAAATTACGAAAAATAGATGGAAAACAGAGAAAAACTGCAGATTATTTGTTTTTTCACGCGATTTCTACTATTTTTGCATTATATTTATATATTATAATAGGTATATCACACATAAATATGAATAGTTTTATAAAACAAGTATTGGCTACGGTAGTGGGCATTATGCTTTTCTTCCTCATTACCGGCGTTATTGCCACTATGAGCTTGGTGGGAATGATTGCATCAAGCGAAGCGACAAAGAATGTAAAGGAAAACTCTGTCCTGGTCATCAATCTCTCTGGCGTGATGAAAGAACGCAGCCAAGATAATGTCCTCAACAAGCTGACAAGAAATGCCACCAGCAATCCTGGTCTGGAGAACACCTTAGCCGCCATTAAGAAAGCCAAAGACAACAAAGATGTCAAAGGCATTTATCTGGAAGCCGGCTTGTTCAGCACCGACTTTGCCTCGCTCCAGGAACTTCGACAGGCTCTGGCCGATTTCCGCAAAAGCGGTAAGTGGATTGTTGCTTATGGCGAAACCTATACACAAGGTACATATTATCTGGCATCGGTTGCCAACAAAGTATATCTCAATCCCCAAGGCAGTCTGGACTGGCATGGCATCGCTGCAGAGCCTATGTTTGTCAAAGATCTGCTTGCCAAGTTTGGCGTCAAGATGCAGGTGGTAAAGGTAGGCAAATACAAGAGTGCCACAGAAATGTACACCGAAGACAAGATGAGCGACGCCAACCGCGAACAAGTCAAGAGATATATCGATGGTCTCTGGGGCAATATGTGCAAGGCGGTGTCAACGAGCAGAAGTATAAGCGTGGACAAGCTCAATGAATACGCAGACAACATGTTGCTCTTTGATGACCAGAAAACACTGATTAACCGCAAGCTCATCGACGGCCTGCTCTATACTGACCAAGTGAAGGGCGTAGTCAAGAGCATGCTGAAGATAGACAGCGACGAGTCTATCAACCAGATTTCCGTTGCGGATATGGGCAATGTCAAGGAATCTTCTACCGATGGAGAAGAGATTGCCGTTTATTATGCCTACGGCAACATTGTCAACACCCCACTTGAGGCATCAGGAGGCCTGTTGGGCAACGACGACTACATCGTAGCCACCGACGTGTGCAAAGACCTGCAGAAACTTGCCGACGACGAAGATGTCAAAGCCGTTGTATTGCGCATCAACTCTGGCGGCGGAAGTGCTTATGCCTCTGAGCAGATGTGGCACCAGATAGAGATGCTCAAGAAGAAAAAACCAGTGGTAGTATCTATGGGTGGAATGGCCGCATCGGGTGGCTACTACATGAGCTGCAACGCCAACTGGATTGTGGCTGAGCCGACCACACTCACCGGAAGTATCGGAATCTTCGGCGTCATCCCAGACCGAAGCCAACTGCTCACACAGAAGTTGGGCATAAAGTTTGACGAGGTAAAGACCAACAAGAACTCTACATTCGGCAGCAGCGCCCGCCCGATGAATGCAGACGAGCAGGCCATACTGCAGAGTTATATCAATCGCGGCTATTCCCTCTTCCTCAAACGCGTAGCGGACGGCAGAAAGATGAAGGTCGAGCAAGTGAATGAGATTGCACAGGGCCATGTCTATCTCGGTCAGGATGCAATAGGTCTGAAACTGGTAGACGAATTGGGCGGAATAGACCAAGCCATTGCCAAAGCTGCAAAGCTCGCCAAACTGGACCAATACTATACAAGCAGCTATCCCGGCGAGCCCGACTTCCTTGCGGCTCTGCTTACCGACGTACAGGAAGGCAACTATCTTGACGAGCAGATGCGTGCTGGACTTGGCGAATACTATGAGCCATTCAAGCTCCTCAAGAGCCTGAACAAGATAGATGTCATCCAAGCCCGCATGCCCTTTTACATGAATCTGAGATAACAATGAGAACCGAAGGAGATTTTATCAAAATCAACGAATGGCTTTCACCGCTAAGCTGGCTCTACGGCTTAGGGGTGAAATTCCGCAATCTGCTGTTTGATACCGGCGTATTGAAATCACAGTCGTTTAACACGCCGGTTATCTCCGTAGGCAATATCACCGTAGGCGGTTCCGGTAAGACACCACATGTGGAATACTTGATACGTCTGCTGCAAGACTACGTGCCCGTCACCGTATTGTCACGTGGATACAAGCGCAAGACCAAAGGCTACCAACTGGCCAACGCCCACTCTACCATGAGTGACATCGGCGACGAACCGTATCAGATGAAGATGAAGTTTGACTCTATACACATTGCTGTAGATGCCAAACGCACACGAGGAATAGCACATATCATCAACGACAAGGAGACACGCGACACCGGAGCCATCCTCCTTGACGATGCCTACCAGCACCGCTATGTGAAGCCGGGCATCAACATTCTGTTGGTCGACTACCACCGACTCATCATCTACGACCGTCTGCTTCCTGCAGGCCGACTCAGAGAGCCAGCCACCGAGAAGAAGAGAGCAGACATCGTGATTGTCACCAAATGTCCGAAGGACCTGAAGCCAATGGAATACAGGGTGCTGACCAAGGTTATGAATCTGTTCCCATTCCAGGAACTCTACTTCACCACCATCGACTATGACAACCTGAAGGGAATATACAACGGCAAAAGCCTAAGCCTGAAGGAGATAGCCAACAAGAAGATTGTCTTGCTCACAGGCATTGCATCTCCCAAACAGATTGTCACAGACCTGTCTCCGCTCTGCAACAGCATAATCCCTATTACCTTCGGCGACCACCACGCCTTCACAGACAAGGATATCGAGTATATCAACCAGTGCTATCAGGAGGTAGACGGCGACAAGGTGATTGTAACCACCGAGAAGGATGCAACCCGCCTGACAGAGATAGAGGGACTCAGCGAGGAAATCAAGTCGAATATCTATGTACTCCCTATCCATGTCACTTTTATGCTCGGACAAGGAGAGAAATTCAACCATAAGATTCTGAGTTACGTACGCAAGAGCTCCCGTAATGCCAAGTTGCTCAAGGCCAAAAACGAGCAGCCTGCCAAAAACAGCAGCAAGCCCGTCAACAAGCCACGGACCATAAGTTTTAAGAACAATTGATTCGCGTACGCAATGCCACTTCCCGGCACAGGACTACTATAACTAATGATTAAACGTTCATAAACAATAATGACTGATATTTCAAAACTGGGTGAGTTTGGACTTATCGACAGACTCACCAAAGACATCAAGCCCAAAAACGATTCAACAATCTACGGTGTAGGCGACGACTGCGCCGTACTCAATTATCCCGACACCAGAGTACTGACCACAACAGACATGCTGATGGAAGGCGTCCATTTTGACCTGACCTACATTACCATGCAGCAGTTAGGCTACAAGGCTGCCATGGTCAACCTCAGCGATGTCTTTGCCATGAATGGCAGTCCGCGACAGCTGCTGGTCAGTCTGGCAGTAGACAAGCGTTTCGATGTAGAAAGCATCGACGACTTCTACACCGGCCTCAGACAAGCCTGCGACAAGTGGAATGTAGATATAATAGGTGGAGACACCACCTCTTCGCGCACCGGTCTTGCCATAAGCATCACTTGCATCGGCGAAGCACAGGAAAAGGACATCGTCTATCGCAACGGGGCTTCAGAGACCGACATCATCTGCGTGAGTGGTGACCTGGGGGCCGCCTATATGGGTTTGCAGCTGCTTGAGCGCGAGAAGAACATCTTCTACGAGCAATACGATGCTCTGTCACAGAAGGTAAAGAAAGCCGAAAAGAGCGGTGACAAAGATGCACTAAAAGCCCTCAGCAGCGAGGAAGAGGCACTGCGCATGTATCAGCCCGATTTCGCCGGCAAAGAATACATCATTGACCGACAGTTGCGCCCCGAAGCCCGCGGTGACATCATAGCCCAACTGCACGAAGCCAACATACACCCCACAGCTATGATGGATATCTCCGACGGACTAAGCAGCGAGATACTGCACATCTGCAATCAGAGCCATTGCGGGTGTCGTATCTATGAGAACAAGATACCTATCGACTACCAGACTGCTGTCATGGCTGAAGAACTGAATATGAACGTGACGACCTGCGCACTTAATGGTGGTGAAGACTACGAACTGTTGTTCACTGTTCCCATTGGCGACCACGAGAAGCTGAATGGAATGGACAACATCAAGCAGATAGGCTACATTACTAAAGAAAGCCTGGGAAAAATGCTCATTACAAGAGATGGAAATGAGTTTGAACTTACAGCCCAGGGGTGGAACCCGCTTAAACATTAATTCACATTTAAGCCCTATAATGCCGTTTTTCACACCACAACTGTTAACAAAGTGAAATTCGGCATTATTTTCTTAGGCATTATGCTTGTAGTTCCAGAAAATGTTGTACCTTTGCACACGCAAACAAGAAACAACGATGGTGCCATAGCTCAGTTGGTAGAGCAAAGGACTGAAAATCCTTGTGTCCCCGGTTCGATTCCTGGTGGTACCACGAAAGAAAGCAGTTAAGTTTTACTTAACTGCTTTCTTCTTTTTTCCCGTTACCAGACTCACCATATATTATAGTGCCACACTTAGTGTCTTCATAAGAAAGGAGCACACACTACCAGCCCAGGAGTATTTGACCCCAGGAGGCCGTTTGGACTTTGCCTTTTTCTAGAATTAAGACTGGGCATGCAGATGGTAGCCCGCTTGTCTGGCGCAGTCATTGCTATCAGTCAGGAGTTCATCCCTACCGACTTTCTAAGCCCCTTCAGTGCCGCCGTGACCATCATTGGCGGCTCGTATCGGACGATACTCACATCCGCATCGAACGCCACGCACATCCGTACCGTCCGATACGTGCATCCGTTTCGGACGGTACGCGTCGGCCAAGTCACCGACCATGCCTCCAGAACAGCTCATCCTAACACTGTTGGTCGAATACATGAAATGCGTCACTTATGAACTCGAAGTCACTATCCCTCTCTACAGAAACCAAAAAAGGGATAAGCCATTCTGTTACGGCCTATCCCTTGGATATAATCATCATCCTTGATGCTATTCTGTCTTCAATTGCGCGTCCTTGTTGCTACGATACTTGGCAAAGTACTGGTCGATTACGGCACGTTCCTCGGGAGTGACCGTACCCAGACGACGCATGATGCCATAATAACAGTTGCGCACCTGCTCACTTATCTGCTGACGGCTGTGTGTGCCAATAGAGTCACCCTGATAGGGACGATATATGCTCTCCAGCCTGGCCGCGATAACCTGCTTGACACTATCAACATTGCAGCCCGATGGCACGACGGCAGACAGCGTATCGACTTCGGCTACCTGCTTGGCGGTATCTGCCGCTACCGTGTCGGGCAAGATATAGGAGGTGGCCTCTTCGGGCGTTTCATCCGAACCGAAGCTGATGCCACTCTGGGCGATATAGACGATAGCCCCCACTATCACTGCGGCACCTGCCACCAACGCTGCCCACTTGAGACCTCGAGAGAAATCTACCGACGGACGACTGTCAAGGGCCGTTGCCACGTCTTCGGCATACATATATCTGTCTGTTCTGCCCAGACTGCAACACTTGGCAATAACCGGCGCAAAGTTGTCGGGCAATGTCATCTGCCGCAACACCAGTCCCAATGAGTAGATGTCCGACCGGGTGTCTACCGCCACGGTCTCGTCTTTCTGCTCAGGAGCCTGAAAACGGGTAGATGTAAACGGGGCCTGAATTTCATCGGCAAACGGAGGACGCAGGTCTAACAGTTTGACATTGTCGCCCTGCTTCGTAATAAGGATGTTCGACGGCTTCAGATTGCGGTGGACCATAAAGCGCTGATGGATGCTCTGTAGTGCATCTATCAGTTGTCGCGCCACCCGCTCTTGTTCCTCTTCCGTATGTTGTTCTGCCAAATAATCGGTTATGGAGCGCCCTTCTATATACTCTTCCACGATGCACCGCCCCAAACGGGCGTCATCTATCAGTTCATAATAGACGGGAAGATAGGTACTGTGCAACTTGGCCACAGCCTCATACTCTTTCTTGAGCAAGGCTACATACTGGCGGCGCTCGACATATTCCTCCTTTAAGGTCTTGGCAATATATGTTTTGTCATCTATGGTAAAACGAAGTAAACGGAAGATTCCCTTTGAGGGTATCTCTACATATTTTATATTAGATAAATCAAATTTGCTCATGCTACCAAATTCTAAATACGTTATCTATGGCTACAAATTTACGAAATGTTTTAGAGATAAGCCCCATTTTGTTTTGTATTTTTTTATATTATTCCTAATTTTGCCGTATGATATTCTATTTTTCAGGCACAGGCAATACAAAATGGGCCGCAAAGCATGTTGCAGCACGCTTAAACGAAGAGTTGAAGTTCATCCCCGATGAACTTTCTACCGACATGACCTACACCGTCAATCCGGGTGAAAGCATAGGTTTTATCATTCCTGTCCACGGATGGCGTCCGCCGCTATTGGTGCGACGCTTCCTATCCCAATGCCAGTTCATTCATACCGACAAAGTATATACCTATATTATATATACAGCTGGCGACAGCATCGGCAAGGCTGTCGAGATATTCGAAAACGACCTGAAGCATCACGGGCTGACTGTCGATGCCGCACTCTCGCTCATCATGCCCGAATCGTATGTGGGTCTGCCATTCATGGATGTAGATAAGGTAGAAAAAGAAAAGGCCAAGAAACAGAAAGCAGCCGAAGAGTTGGAAGTCTTTGTCAGCGATGTCATCCTCCCCAAGAAGCAGGACATACGGAAAGTCATCAAAGGTCCCGTGCCGTCATTCTTCAGTGGGCCTATAGGCAGTTTCTTTGTCAATCGCCTGATAACCGACAAGCGTTTCCACGTAGAAGCAGACCGTTGCCTACAGTGCGGAATGTGTGCATCCGTATGCCCGGTCAATGATATCGAAGGCGGAAAAGGCAAGATGCCCTCATGGAAACACAATGGCCAATGTCTTACCTGTTTCTCCTGCTATCACCACTGCCCTACCCACGCTATCGAATTTGGTCGGCAGACACAGAAAAAGGGACAATACTATTACGACAAGAACAAGTAAGTCAGAGGTATTTCTTGAATGAAATGCCAATGCGCCTGGGAATAAGAAACATGATGTCTACGGGTGCCAACGGCAAGAACCCGAGACAATGGCGCATGGCCATCCATGCCGTCTCGATGCTTTTGCGCAGACTGGCTGTCTTGTTCTCACGGCCATACTTGCCGAAAGTACCACCAGCCATTACCTCACGCATAATCTGCCGCCCCCACCGGCTGTCGGCCTTTGTGAGCGTGAATGGAAAACTGTCGCGCGGTAACCCTATGCTGTCGACCATCAATGCGCCGACAGCCCTGAAGCCACGATAATAACCCATCTGCCGGAGGCGGGCGGCAAGTAGGTCTACATCATAATTACCCTTATTCCTATCCAGCATCAGGGCCAAATCGCAGATTTGCCGCAAGCCTACCCCTTCGACCAGCAGATGGTTGAACAGGTGTTTGAAAACAACCAGAATATCCATTACTGCCGACAACGTATGGACATCGACATCATTTATCGGCAATGTATGGGGCGATGTTGCCTCGTCGGCTATCCATCGGTCAAAACGATGCTGATGACCGGCAAAGCCAAAGGTCTCTATACGATGATGAAGTTCGAAGCGGGTCTTCTGATACGAGAATTCTGCATGCTTGTCCAACTGGTCGTCCACCACTGGAACGTTCAACTTGTCTGCCATCAAGCGTTTGGCTGAATCATAATGAGACAGAGGCACATAGAAATCAATGTCGCCCGTACTGCGCAGACTGACCTGAGGATAATAGCGTGCTGCAATTTGACCCTTGAAAACCAGATAAGGTATCTGCGCCTCTGAGAGGATTTGGCCTATCATTGCCACATGAGCATCTCTGGTGGCAGCGTGGCGCTTATGCCCCATGAGGATAGACATAATCTCCATCGCCCCCTCGTCATTGGTACGCACATTATTGGAAAGCAAGGCCTGAGCTACGAGTGCCGACACGGCCTGTTGCCGCGAAGCCCGAAAAACGGGGCTCAGCAGTTCTTCATCATAAGAGACCGGCAGTTCTTCGTTATGCCACAGAGCACTTCGCACAAGCCTCAACAGTTCTTTATGTATCAGTTTTTCTTCCATACGCGGTCTTATCTTTTGAGAAATGCCATAAACTGTGGCAGTTTCCACATCATCTTCATCACCTTCATAACTTTTCCCGACAAGTGAAACGACTGGTAGATGGCCGTATCTTCACGCCACATCTGGCGCCGGCGCGAACTGTCGGTCGACAATCCGCCCATATCCATCTTTACGATATAGCGACGAAGATAAACCGTATGAATACGATTGACATAAAGATTGCGGAACAACCAATCGGTATCAGCAGCAATCTGATAATGTTCGTTGTAGGCACCATAGCGGGCAAAAACATCGCTACGCACATAACAAGTGGGATGCAACGGCAGCCACCCCGCGCGCAACTTCCACCGCCTATTGGTTCCGCTTATCCAGTTGCGTATCACTCTGTCGCCTCTGACAAACAAGCCATCACCATAAACCATATCGGCAGCCGAGACGGCCATCGCCTCGGCCACTTGCGAAATGACAGTGCTGTCATAGAGTACATCATCTGAATGGACCAGTCCTATGACATCGCCCGTAGCCAGGCGCAACCCTTTGTTAATGGCCTCGTACATGCCGTGGTCGGGCTCGCTAATCAGGTGGGAAATATGGTCTCTATACCGGTTGATGACATCGAGTGTACCATCGGTAGAGCCTCCATCGACCACGATATACTCGATGTCGGCATAATCCTGACGGATTACGCTCTCTATCGCCCTGCCTATAGTGTGGACGCGATTGAGACAAGTGGTTAAGATGGTAACTTTCATCCTGACGACTATGGATAGGTTTATACTTTCAATTTGGATATGGATATGCGCTTGATTTCTTCCTCAATGGCTTTGGGGTCATTGCCGCAACGCTTCTTGACCTCATAGACTTTGGCATCGGCAAGAGTACGATACCACCATCCTTGCAGAAAATGCCAGAGAAATCCCTCCTTGCCATCGAGGAAACCCAATCGGAAGAAATAACGATAAACAAACAGGGCAAAAGCACGCCAGAACAATGGGAGACGGGCGTATTTGAGTTTCTTGGCACGCACACCGGCTGAATGGGTGCCAATATTAAGAATCTGTTGGGGGCTATGCTTCTGACACTCTATGGTCAGCAGTTCGATGGCTTCGCGCGTGGCATACCAGTTATGCTTGGCCGTCCACTCGGTAAGCGTCATCAGGCTGGCATTGTAGAAGGGATATGTCATATCGGCCGTCGTACCCTCCGTGAGATAGATATGTTCGTCCATCAGCTTGTCCTCTATTCTCGCCTTGCCATACCTGAACAGACGCAACAGTACCAACGGAATGATGCCATGATTGATTTCACGGCCCATGAAATTATAGAGACATCTCAGGGTATAGCCATTGACTCCCGAAGGGGTGGCAGGCAATCGGCGTTCTATCTCGTCTATCAGTTTGTCAGTGAGATATTCGTCGGCATCCAATCGCAAAACCCACTCAGTGGTAATAGGAAGATTGTCCAACGCCCATTGAAACTGCTTGGCATGTGACTGAAACTCATGCCTCACGGCTACAGCTCCCATCTCCGTGGCCAGTTCTACCGTGCGGTCGGCGCTATAACTGTCAACAACATACACCGTACGGGCAAACTTCTGGGCATTCTGCATTACCCTTGCGATATGCCGCTCTTCGTTGAGCGTAAGGATGATTACGGATATATCTTGCATAGAGTCAGCTGTTTAATACACGTTTCTTGATAAATCGGGCAGGATTGCCACCTACTACGGTCCATGCCTCGACATCTCTGAACACACAGGCCCGAGCTCCCACTACGGCACCCTCGCCAATGGTCACCCCTTTACCGATAAAACACCCCGCAGCCACCCACACAGAGTGTTCTATCCTGATGGGGGCGGTTATCAATGGATTGGTCGATTGGCTAATGTCATGGGATGCGGTAAAGAGTTGGCTTCCCTGGGATATCACGACATTGTCGGCGATGGTCACCACATCCTTATTATATATCTCGACACGAGGGGCCAGACAGCTGTGGTCTCCGACCTGCAGATTCCATGGTGCCCAGATTTTGCACGATGGATAGATGTCGGCCGTACACGACACGCGCGCACCAAAAAGCCTCAACAGCCAAATGCGCAACAGATTGAAGCAAGGCAAAGCCAAGCATCTGAACAAAGTCATATTGACCAAACGCCACAGAAGCTGTTTCTTGTGGTGGGGCTTAACCTCATTGTAATGTGAGAGATCTACATGCTTTATTTCTTCCATCTTCTTCATTGATTATCTTTCTCAATATACCCGTAACGGTAGGCCAAATCCGGATATTGCATCATCTTATAGATATAATAGATACAAGCAAAATAGAGAACAAACTGGAATCTCATCGAAGATATGGGCGAGAACAGGCTATCCCATATCAATCCGATTAGGCTGCTGGTCAGCACAAAACTGAATATGCTCTGGCGACGCAAGGCAATGACGCCACATCGGATGAAGAATGCAATAATCAGGACAGACAGCAGCATGGCCAAGACACCATTGTATACGCCATAACCCACTATGACCGAATGGGTAGGTATGACATCTATATTCAGCTTGCGCTTATCTATGCGGGCGCCCTGTATCTCCAGCAACATCGTATTATAATACATACCTGGGTCGCGCGCCCATGCGCCCCATCCCACCCAAGGAGAGTCGGCAAAGGCATTGAGTCCTACGAAGGGCTCGGTGCGTCCTATCTTGAGCAACTCCAGCACATTGTATGGATTGTCCATCTTGGCTATCTGCGTGTGAGCATTGCCTCCATATATCTTGCCCGACAACACGCTGTCGACATACATCTTGTAGGAATAGGCACCAACAGCAAGGACCAAAGCGGCTCCCACAAATACCTTCTTCTTGTTCCACCTTATGCGCTCGTACAGAAACAGGGGTATCAAGCCACTGACAAGGAGTATAAGTCCATTGCCTCGCGCACCGAGCACAATGGAAATCGCTCCGAGGACGATAAACACGATTGACGCCTTAAGGTTTTTGAATCCCAACCAAACCGACAGCAGGACAGCAGCGCTGTTGATGAGTGGGCTTATCTTGAACTTGAAATAAGCCATGGCTATTCCCTCGCCAGACTTGACATCCTGAAAATCAACATCCATCTCTCCAAGTCCGAAGAAATCGTTGACTCTGAAAAACAAGATATTAGCTATCAACGTGCCCACCAGGAAGAAGACTATGTTGGACCTATTCTTGAAAAACAAGCCCAAGACAAACAAGAACTTCAGATAACACATCGCCGTGACGGCCACTCCCCTGGCAGCATTCTGCAAAGAGTTGTCCACAAGTGTCTCGCTGACAATCTGGACAACCAACAAGGCTGCGAAACACTTGGAGAGTCTCATTATCTCGGCATCATGCTGGAAGACACCTAATCCGCGGTTCTTCATCACATAAAGCCAGAAATAGAAAATCACAAAGATATCAAAGGCAGAGACGTTTCCAACGAATTCAAAACGAATCTGGTCGAGTATACAGAGGATGACTATGGAAACAAAATTCATCATCTCCCACCCTCCTTGTTATGGTTAAACCTGTCGGCAATCATTGCAAACAGCCTGCTACGCTCTTGCCTGTTGACACAGACCAACATAAAAAGCGCGGGGACCACCAGGGCAATAGCCAACACAACGGCTACAAGCCCAAGGAGCGAGTCGCCGACATACAGATGGATGACGCTGACAATGACATAAGACGCTGCTGTCAGCACAACTGCCCCCGTCAGTACCTTAGTGATATAATCGCGATAGCTCACACCCACCATCCGATGCAAGAAGAAGACGCGCACCATCTGGGTCATTCCAAAGACTATCGCCAAAACCAAATAGGCGCTTTGCGGAGCTGCTCCCATATACAACACTATCAGGACAACGGGAATCACCAAAAGCAGGGTTATGGCCTCTGCCACCTGATAGCGCTTCACGGTGCCTGTGGCTTGGATAGCAGTGTTGACTGGCGCGGCAAGTGCATTGACCAGTGTGGCCCAAAGCATCATCTGCAGCAAGGCCGAAGTGGTGGCGGGCACCTCCACCAACCATATTCCAAGCAGATAGTCGGGCATAATCAGAAATGGCAATGAAACCATCAGCATGATACCCACCGAGAGTTTGGAACTGTAATAGACCAGCTGGGCCATCGCTCCACGGTTCTCTTCTGCATAATACTTGGTAATCTGAGGCTTGGCAGCCATCATAAAGTTTGCACCAAAAGTGGAAAGTGAAGCATTGACCTGCTGGACGAGCGCATTGGCCGCATTGACGACAGGGCCGAAAAACAGATTGAAGAGTATGGGGATGCCCTGGGTATGCGCCACATAAGCAAAGGCTCCTGTGAGCGACCAACCGGAAAATCCCAACATCTCGACGAGCAGAGACTTATCCCTCGGCTCACGCGTCATCAATATAGAGAAATGCTTCTTGCAGAAATACCCGTAATACACGCGCACCCCGACCTGTATCAGACATAGCAATACGGCATAGGCTACGAGGCGGTCGCCGCCCCAAGCCAACAGGACAAAAGCCGTCGCAAGGACGGCTAACGACTGCACCACAGAGATATACGCAAAGACGACCATACGCTCGTATGAGATGATGAGCGCATTGTAAGGCAGGCTCAACACGTCGATGACAGCGGCAACTATCGTAAGTTGGCAGACAATATTGGCTGCCAACAATCTGCTCTCGGGGATATAAAGCACATAATTGACAAAAACGACACCGACAATCTCGCCCAACGCAAATATCAATAACGCCAGCAAAGCAAAGATATACCTGCTGGTAGCAAACACACGGCGAAGCATCATGTCATCGCCCTTGCCCATATAAAAGTTGAGGAAACGCTGAGCGGCATTGACCAAAGAAGCATTGATGAAGACAAAGAATGTCACAACGCCTCCCACAACGCTGTAAATGCCATAGTCGACCACGCCCAAGGCTTCAAGAAAGAGTCGGCTGGAATATATCCCCACCGCAATAGTCAAAAACATACGCGCGCTCAATGCGAGTGTATTCTTAGCTATTCGTTGGTTGTTATGTAGGGTTGACTCAGTCATAATCAAGGCATGTTCATGCTTGTGCGACACAAGACAGGCGCTTACATAGATTGCTTGCACAATCCCAACCCCATCTATCTGTCGGCTATCGCATACAAAGGTACAATTTATAAATGACAAAAAATCACATTTCCTTGATTTTTCATAGTCTTTTCGTTAACTATTTAAGTTTAATTTTATAACTTTGCCCTCAAACAAAGGACTACAATGGATAAAAGTACACTCAGAATAGTATTTATGGGTACTCCCGAATTTGCAGTAGAGTCATTGCAGACATTGGTAGAGGGAGGATATAATGTGGTAGCAGTAGTAACCCAGCCCGACAAGCCTGTAGGCCGTCATCAAGACACGCTACAGGCTTCGCCAGTTAAAAGATATGCATTGGAACACAGCATCCCCGTGCTCCAACCGGTCAAAATGAAAGACGAGTCATTCATCGAACAGCTTCGCAGTTTCAACGCCGACATCCAGGCTGTCGTTGCCTTCCGCATGCTGCCCGAAGTGGTATGGGGGATGCCCAGATTTGGCACCTTCAACGTGCATGCTGCCCTCTTGCCGCAATACCGCGGCGCAGCCCCTATCAACTGGGCGGTAATCAATGGAGAGACTCTGACCGGTGTAACAACTTTCTTCTTGGACAAGGACATTGATACAGGTAGAATCATCGACAAGAAGACCTTTGACATACCTGATGATGCTGACGTTGAATATGTCTATGACGGCCTGATGCGTCTTGGTGCCCAACTGTGCAAAGAGACGATAGACAAGGTCATCGAGTGTGACGGAGACGTGCCCTCCGTTGCCCAAGAAGACAACGACTGTCTGAAACCGGCACCCAAGATATTCAAAGAAACATGTGAGATAAATTGGAATCAACCAGCCAAGCAAGTATATGACTTCATCCGAGGACTGTCGCCCTATCCAGGAGCATGGTCATCGTTGGAGCAATCGGTTGAGGCGTCAGCCAAGAACAAACTGGTGCTCAAAGTATTCAAGACAGCGAAGACAGGAAGAAGTACTGGACAAAAGGCGGGAACAATCATGGTCGAAGGCAAACAGATGTTCATCGCCTGCGCCGACGAATGGCTGGAGATTATCAACCTGCAGATTTCCGGCAAGAAGCGTATGAATGCAAACGATTTTCTTAACGGCATGCGTACCATCGAGGACTATCATTGTACAAAGTAAAATAATTATGAAACAAGCAGAAGATATAAAGAATGCAGTTGAGGTGCTGCGCCGTGGAGGTGTAATACTCTATCCTACGGATACCGTGTGGGGCATAGGCTGCGACGCCACCAATGCAGAAGCGGTGGCCAAGGTGTATAAAATCAAGCAACGTGACGACTCCAAGGCCATGATATGCCTTGTCGACTCAGACGCCCGATTGCAACGCTATGTACGTGAAGTGCCGGCTGTGGCATGGGACCTGTTTGAACTGGCAGACAAGCCTACCACCGTAATCCTTGACGGTGCTGTGAACCTGGCTCCCAATCTTATAGCCGAAGACGGTTCCATCGCTATGCGCATCACTCGCGAAGAGTTTTCCAAAGAACTGTGCTTCCGTTTCCAGAAGGCCTTGGTAAGCACCAGCGCCAACATAAGCGGACAGCCAGCCGCCGCAAACTATTGCGACATATCACAAGAGATACTCGACGCCGTCGATTATGTTTGCTTCTCACGCCGACAAGAGCACAAGCCTCATACACCTTCGAGCATCATCAAACTCGCATTGGACGGAGAGGTTAAAATCATAAGAAAATAAGCAATCACGGACGATGACAAACGTAGCTACAGAATCAGACAAAACGATAATATCCAAGTTGGTAAAGTGGAACAAACAGCACTTATCCGATAGACAGAGCACATTGATTCTGTCATTCTTTATCGGTCTCTTTGCTGCCATCGCCGCTTTTATCCTGCATAGTATAATCAAGGAAATCCAGCACTTGCTTACCACTGGATTTACAATTACCAGCTACAACTGGCTATACTTGCTTTTCCCTGTCATAGGTATATACCTTACCTCGCTGTTTATCAAGTACATCGTCAAAGACAATATCTCTCACGGTATCACGCGTGTACTCTACGCCATATCGACCAAGAACAGCCACCTGAAGTCACACAACTGCTGGTCATCGGTGGTGGCGTCGGCTATCACCATCGGCTTTGGCGGTTCGGTAGGAGCCGAGGCGCCTATTGTACTTACCGGTTCTGCCATCGGCAGCAATCTTGGACAGATGTTCCATCTTGAGAAAAAGAACCTTATCCTTCTCGTCGGATGTGGCGCAGCTGCTGCCATTGCCGGAATCTTCAAGGCCCCTATTGCCGGGCTGGTTTTCACTCTTGAAGTATTGATGGTTGACTTGTCTATGGCGTCGTTGCTGCCAATCCTCACCTCATGCGTAACCGCCACTTGCTTCTCCTATATTTTTATGGGAGGCAGTGCCCTCTTCAATTTCCATCTTGACAGCATGTGGGGACTGGACCGCGTTCCCTCCGACATACTCCTTGGCATGTTCTGCGGACTGATAAGTCTCTACTTTATGCGTACAATGACCGCATGCGAGAATTGCTTTGCCCAACTTGCCAAACGGCCATACCTGAGATTGCTTGCTGGTGGAATGGTGCTAAGTCCGCTCATCTTCCTTTTCCCATCACTCTATGGAGAAGGATACAGCGCCATCAACACACTGCTTAACGGAAGTACACCCGAAGAGTGGAATCACGTCATGGACAACTCTCTCTTCTATGGACATGGCGACCTGCTGGTCGTTTATGTCGGATTGGTATTGCTGACCAAAGTCTTTGCCACATCAGCCACCAATGGCGGTGGCGGCTGCGGTGGTACCTTTGCGCCATCCCTGTTTATCGGCGGATTCAGCGGCTTCTTCTTTGCGCGAATATGGAACATGTATCAACTGGGCCCCTACGCTCCCGAGAAGAACTTCACGCTATTGGGTATGGCAGGAGTGATGGCAGGAGTGATGCACGCCCCGCTTACGGGAATATTCCTTATCGCCGAACTTACCGGTGGCTACCAGCTCTTCATGCCACTTATCATTGTGAGTGTAGTTTCCACCCTTACCATCAGCATCTTTGAGCCACACAGCATCTATGCCATGCGATTGGCACGACAGGGAAAACTGCTCACCCACCATACCGACAAATCAATCCTTACCCTGATGAGGCTTGACAGTCTTATCGAACGCGAGTACACATCCGTCACGCCCGACATGCCACTCAGCAAACTGGTGAGAGCATACAGCGACAGCCATACCAGTTTCCTTCCCGTGTTGGACAAAGGCGGAACCCTACTGGGAGAAGTCAACATGACACGCAACCGACATATCATCTTCAGAACAGAGCTGTACAATCGGTTCAGAGTAGAGCAACTTATGTCCGACTGTCCTGCCAAGATTGGCGAAAACGACCCAATGGACGAGGCCATGCATAAATTTGAAAACACCAATGCCCAGTATCTCCCTGTAGTCGATGTCAATAACCGTCTGGTAGGCTACATCGACCGCACGCGAATGTATTCGCTATATCGCAAAATGGTTGCAGACTTCTCGGCAGAATAAGAAACCAAAGATATACAAAATCTTCCCATTCCTCAACATCATCATAGGGTCTTTTACGATAAAAGGCCCTATTTTTATACCTATTTATAATATATAGGGCAATAACGGAAAAATAATTACAAAGTCTGGCCGATAATAATTACTTTATTGCTAACTTTGCAGAGTTTTACGTTTAATCAAAAAAGAGAATGTTAAGGTTTAGAAAAATTACATTGGTCACCACCATGTTGGCCCTGGTGCTCCACGCCTTTGCACAGGGGCCCAACAACAGTGGAACTTACTACCAGGCTGCCACTGGTAAGAAAGGTGCCGCACTGAAAACAGCACTCTACTCCATTATCAGCAATCACAGAACCATAAGCTACGATGGTTTGCTGAGCTACTATGAAAAGACCGACAAACGTGCCGACGGGAAACTGTGGGACATGTACTCTTGTACCACCAACTACACTTTCAGAGACAATGCCGGAGGGTACAAGAAAGAAGGCGACTGCTGGAACCGTGAACACTCGGTACCACAAAGTTGGTTCAGCAAAGCCTCGCCTATGAAATCAGACATTGTCCATGTGGTTCCCACCGATGGTTATGTCAACAATCGAAGAGGCAACCTTCCCTTTGGTGAAACCCAAAAGCCAACTTACAGTTCAAACGGCGGTTTCTGTAAAGTAGGTCCTTGCTCTACCGAAGGCTATTCGGGTACTGTATTCGAGCCAAACGACGAATACAAAGGCGACTTTGCACGTATCTATTTCTATATGGCCACTTGCTACGAAAACAAGATTTCGTCATGGTCCAACACTGCGGTATTTGCCGGCAACAAATACCCTGCCTACAAGTCATGGTTTATCAAGATGCTACTGCGCTGGGCGAAGCAAGATCCCGTAAGCAAGAAAGAGATAGACCGCAACAATGCCGTGTATGGCTGCCAGCAAAACCGCAATCCCTTCGTCGATTATCCTGGACTGGAGGAATATATCTGGGGCGGAAAGCAGAATGTCGCTTTCAGCTATGACAACTATGACAACAGCACCGATCCTGGTACTGACCCAGACCCCAACCCCGATCCTGACCCCAATCCTGACCCGGACCCAGATCCCAACCCGGACCCAGATCCCAATCCGGACCCAGACCCCAATCCGGACCCAGACCCCAATCCTAATGGCGTTGTCTTTACGTTAGTCAAGTCTGAGACAGAGATTAATGCCGGTTCGTATTATATCTTGGTATTCCCAGGCAACGACAAGGTAAAATCATGCGCACTGTCAGACCTTACCGATGGCAAGAACTTCTATACTTCTGCCGACGTAACTATCGGATCCGACGAGACCATCACAACTACCGTAGACGAAAAGGGCAAGCCCCACCAGCTGCTTCTTGGCGGAACCAAGGGCGCCTACACCATCTACGACGTCATGGGCAAAGTATATCTTTCACAGACCAGCAATGACAATAAGCTCTACACCGCTACTACAGCATCCGACAACAAGACGAAATGGTCTATCAGCGTAGAGGCCGGTTACAGCCATATCACCAATAACAACTGGACCTCACGCGAGATACAGTTCAATGCCAACAGTCCACGCTTCGCCTGCTACACAGGCAGCCAGAAAGACCTGATGCTCTACCGCCGCACAGTGACCGACGGCATTGACACACCCGCCACGTGGCAACCTACAAGAGTAACGGTATACTCTATCACAGGTATTGCCGTGCGCCGCAATGTCGAGCGTTCGGTAGCACTTACAGGTTTGCCCAAAGGCATCTACATACTCAATGGCAAGAAAGTTGTAGTCAACTGACACGCAGCCTATCATAAAAATAGCCCGAGTTGAGATTTCAACCCGGGCTATTTTTATGTTGGATGTTGTCAATACGATGACAACCCTTATTCCATTACACGATATCCCATCCTACAGCAGAAGCTCCAAGAACGGCGGCAGCAGAACCATCGAGGCCGCTAACCAGGAACTTGGCCTTACCCTTGAAGATGTTGAGGATATGGTCGTTGTAGCTCTTCACGATAGGATCCATCAGCAGGGCACCAGCCTTGGTAAGACCACCGAAGAAGATAAAAGCCTCAGGAGAAGAGAATGCAGCAAAGTTGGCACAAGCCTCACCAAGAATTTCACCGGTGAAGTCGAAAATCTCCTTAGCCAACTTGTCACCCTTGCCAGCGGCAATAGCCACATCAAGAGAAGTGATATCTTCGGGATTGAGCTCACGCAACAGCGATTCATCATCGCGTGTCTCCAAGAACTCGCGTGCAGAACGAGCGACACCCGTGGCAGAGCAGTAAGTCTCCAGACAGCCGCGACGACCACAACCGCAAGGACGACCGTCAAGGCGTACAATGGTATGACCGAGCTCACCGGCAAAGCCATCACAGCCATAAACCAACTGACCATTGACTACGATACCCGAGCCAACGCCAGTACCGAGGGTAATAACGATAAAGTTCTTCATACCACGAGCCACACCGTAAGTCATCTCGCCGATGGCAGCCGCATTGGCATCATTGGTGAGGGCTACAGGGATACCCAGAGCATCAGAGAAGAGCTTGGCCAATGGCACGACGCCCGTGCGACCCCACTTCAGGTTAGGCGCAAACTCGATAGTACCATTATAATAGTTACCATTAGGAGCACCTATACCCATAGCCTTGATCTTGCCGATACCACCCACCTGATCTATAATGATCTGGAGAGCCTCAACTGCAGCCTTGACATAATCATTGACATCGTCATAAGCCTGCGTCTTGATAGCTGTGGTCACCTTGATATCACCACGGCTGTCGACAATTCCAAATACTGAGTTGGTTCCACCCAGGTCCAAACCGATTACATACGGTTTCATTTCATTCTGTACGTCCATTTTATAATTATCTTTAGTTATTGATTTTGTTCTAATAGACAAAGGTAAATATATTTTCCATAAAACCACAAGAAAAGCATCAGTTTTTTAGCCTCAGAGGACATTTTTCCAAGTTATAGCGTTTTCTTTCAAGTTAATTTATTAACTTTGCATCCGCTATGCCGTTTCCGTTTCAAATAGACATATTAGGGATGATACTCAAAGGAGTCCTGATTGGTATCATTGCATCGGCGCCTATGGGCCCCGTAGGAGTCCTATGTATCCAGCGCACCCTCAACAAAGGGCGTTGGTATGGATTTGTCACAGGCATAGGTGCCGCCATGAGCGACATCATCTATGCTATGCTAACGGGCTTTGGTATGAGTTTTATCATGGACCTGATAACCAATCCTACCAATAAGTTCTGGCTTCAGATTAGCGGTAGCGCTATACTGCTGCTCTTCGGTGTCTATTGTTTCAAGGCCAACCCAACCCGCAACATCCACCGGGGCGGCACCAAGAAAGGGTCTCTGACACACAATGCCATCACGGCTTTCTTCGTAACCCTTTCCAATCCTCTTATCATATTCCTTTTCATGGGCACATTTGCCCAGTTTGCCTTCGTTATCCCCAACCATCCATTCGAAATGTCATTGGGCTATATCAGCATTGTGATTGGAGCCCTGATATGGTGGTTTGGTCTGTCCTGGCTCATCAACAAGATAAGAGGAAAGTTCGACGACAATGGTATTCTTATAATTAATAAGGTAATAGGAAGTCTGGTGATTGCCTTCTCTTTACTGGTACTCATCGGTACTGTCTTCAACCTCTATACAATCAGTTACTGAGAAAATGTTTGTTGCAAAAGAATTAAGGAAGAATTCGATAGCCGAATATCTTCTGTATATGTGGCAGATGGAAGACCTCATCCGTGTTTACGGCTGTTCGTTGCCTGTCATCAAACGTGAGTATATCAACAAGTTTGACTTCACCGAAGAGCAAAAGGAGGAAGAGCTTGACTGGATAGGCAATCTCATCAGGATGATGAATGAAGAGGGTAAGCGCGAATACGGTCACTTGCAGATTAACGAGGTGTTACTCAAGGATGTTTGCGACCTCCATCACCGCTTGTTACAGTCTTCCAAATTCCCATTCTACAATGCAGCATATTACAAGGCATTGCCCTTTATTGTGGAATTGCGCAACAAGGGCGATAAGGATATCAACGAAATCGAGACATGTCTCGATGCCCTCTATGGCATCATGATGCTGCGCCTGCAGAAGAAGGCCATCTCACCCGAGACCGAAAAGGCCATCAAGGAGATTACCACGCTGGTGGGTCTGCTTTCAGACTATTACATCAAGGACAATACCGAAGGACTCAAATTCGAAGACGACTGATTATGAATATACTTATCACAGGATGCAACGGACAGTTGGGCAACGAAATGCAGCTCCTGCAGCAAGCCAACAGCCAACACACATTCTTCAACACCGATGTAGCCGACCTCGACATTACGGATGCCAAGGCCATCAGTGCATTTGTCAACGAACATGAGATAGACGGAATCGTCAACTGTGCAGCCTACACCGCTGTTGACCGCGCAGAGAGCAATGAGGAGCTTTGTACTCTTCTCAATGCCAAGGCTCCTGCCTATCTGGCAGAGGCCATCGAGAGCCGCAAGGGTTTCCTGGTACAGATTTCCACCGACTACGTATTCGACGGAACCAAGCATACGCCATATACCGAGACCGACACGACTTGCCCGGATAGCGTGTATGGACGCACCAAGCTCGCCGGCGAAGAGGCATGCATGACCCGTTGCCACCGCACGATGATTATCCGCACCGCCTGGCTCTATTCCACCTTTGGCAACAATTTTGTCAAGACAATGATTAAACTGGGACAGACCAAAGACCGTCTTGGCGTAATCTTCGACCAGATAGGCACTCCCACCTACGCCCGCGATTTGGCAGCCACCATCATGACAGCCATCAACCAGGGCATCATCCCGGGCATCTACCACTTCAGCAACGAGGGAGTCATCAGCTGGTACGACTTTACCAAAGCCATCCACCGCATAGCCGGCATCCAGGGATGCAAGGTAAGCCCGCTGCACACCGAGGAATACCCCACCCCAGCCCACCGCCCGCACTACAGCGTGCTGGACAAGACCAAGATTAAGAATACTTACAATATAGACATACCCTACTGGGAGGAAAGCCTGGAGGAATGTATCAAAAAACTGCAAACAACATAATAGAATGAACGAAATAGAACGTAGAAGGACCTTTGCCATCATCTCACACCCGGATGCCGGTAAGACCACGCTTACAGAGAAGTTCCTGCTCTTCGGAGGACAGATTCAGGTGGCTGGAGCTGTAAAAAGCAACAAGATAAGAAAGACTGCCACATCAGACTGGATGGATATAGAGAAGCAGAGAGGAATCTCGGTCTCTACATCGGTCATGGAGTTTGACTATCTGGACTACAAGGTAAATATCCTTGACACCCCTGGTCACCAGGACTTTGCAGAAGATACCTACCGCACGCTTACAGCCGTAGACTCTGCCATTATCGTGGTCGACTCTGCCAAAGGTGTGGAGACCCAGACACGCAAGCTGATGGAGGTGTGCCGCATGCGCAACACGCCGGTTATCATCTTTGTCAACAAGATGGACCGTGAGGGCCGCGACCCCTTCGACCTGCTCGACGAGTTGGAGAAGGAACTGCAGATACATGTGCGCCCACTGTCATGGCCCATCGGCCAGGGACTGAGATTCAAGGGTGTATACAATATCTTCGAGCAGCAGCTCAACCTGTTTACCCCCAACAAGCAGAGGGTTACAGAGAAGATTGCCGTAGATGTGGCCAGCAGCGAACTCGACCAGCATGTCGGTGAACGCGAAGCAAGCCAGCTGCGCGACGACCTTGACCTCGTCGATGGCGTATATCCCGAGTTCGATGTTGAGACCTACCGTAGCGGCGATGTTGCACCCGTCTTCTTCGGCAGTGCCTTAAACAACTTCGGTGTACAGGAGCTGCTCGACTGCTTTGTACAGATAGCACCGAGCCCACGCCCCACCAAGGCCGAAGAACGTATGGTCGAGCCCACCGAGCCCAAATTCACAGGCTTCATCTTCAAGATTACAGCTAACATCGACCCCAACCACCGTTCGTGTATCGCCTTCTGCAAGGTCTGTTCGGGCAAGTTCCAGCGCAACCAGCCCTATACCCACGTACGTCTGGGCAAGACCGTAAGGTTCTCATCACCTACGCAGTTCATGGCACAGCGCAAGTCGACCATCGACGAGGCCTACCCAGGCGATATCGTCGGACTCCCCGACAACGGAATCTTCAAGATAGGCGACACGCTGACCGAGGGCGAGCTTATCCACTTCAGAGGACTCCCCAGCTTCTCTCCCGAACTGTTCAAATACATCGAGAACGACGACCCCATGAAGTCCAAGCAGTTCTACAAAGGTCTGGAGCAGCTCATGGACGAAGGTGTGGCCCAGTTGTTTGTCAATCAGTTCAACAACCGCCGCATTGTGGGAACCGTAGGTCAGCTGCAGTTTGAGGTAATCCAGTATCGACTGGAAAACGAGTACAATGCCAAGTGCCGTTGGGAGCCCGTGCATCTCTACAAGGCCTGCTGGATAGAAAGCGATGACGAGAAGGAGTATGAAAACTTCAAGAAGCGCAAATACCAGTATATGGCCAAAGACTCTGAGGGTCGCGACGTGTTCCTGGCAGACAGCGGCTACGTGCTGTCAATGGCCCAGCAGGACTTTGAGCACATCAAGTTCCACTTTACTTCTGAGTTCTAATCCCTTAGATACCAACAGCCAATCGCAATGTTCATCCCCATGGGCATTGCGATTGTTTTTTATTCCCCCAAGCCCATCTTCACTCTTCCGGCCATGATGGTGGCATACACAGCCTGCTGGCCATACTTAGCCCTGACCTGCCTGAGAGTAATTGCGAAGTTGGAAATAGGTAATTCGCAGTATGAAACCATGAAATCAAACCTTGAAATCCACAAATCAGACCTTGAAGTCAACTTATATGCAGTGAAAAAGAAGATGTAAAGAGATGCCTATACATCTGCCGCATCCACCCCGTGATAGGCCAGCAATCCTGCCATAGGCGTACGGGCCACGGTGCCCATCTTCAGCCCCTCGCGCTCTATGGCCTCAGCCAACAGGTCGCGGAAATAATAAGCCACGCTACCCACAAAACTCACGGGAAGGTCGGGGCGACGGTAGGGCTTCAGGTTGTAACGCACAAACGAGCGGAAACGCTCAAGAACCATGTCGTACACATGCTGATTGTCCAGGTGACGATGGATAAGCGGAGCAAGAGATGCCAAGAAACTGTTGGCTCGCGGCTGCTGGTAGATGCGCTGGATAACCTGGGGATAGGAAAGCTGGCAAGAGGAGTAGAACTCGTCACGAAGCTGCTCGGGAAGCTGGCCTTTAAGCAAGTCGTGCAGGAAATGTTTGCCCAAATCGGCCCCACTGCCTTCGTCGCCCAAGATGTAACCCAAAGGAGGGGTATTGGCAGCGATGCTCTCGCCATCATAGAGACACGAATTGGAGCCGGTACCGAGAATACAGGCAATACCCTCGGCGTGCTGGCACAGGGAACGGGCGGCGCCAAGAAGGTCGGACCACACGTGGAGCCCAGGAGCAAACGGGGCAAAGACCCGGGCAAGGATAGCACTGACGATGCCTGTGCCCACGGCATTGCAGCCAGCACCATAGAAGTAGATATCGAGCGTGGAAACGACGGCCCGTCTGCGGGTAACCTCTTGAGCCACAGCATCAAGCTGCTTTACGATATCATCCTCACTCTGATGGATGGGATTGATGCCCCCAGTCTGCATACGTACGACCGTTCTGTCGTCGCAGACAAGCGCCCAATCGCTCTTTGTACCTCCGCAATCAGCAATAATTATCATTACTATCCTATTTTTGGTTTAATAGTACAAAATTAATAAAAATATCCTTACACAATTCGATTCTTTTGAGTAAATTTGCATGTATAATGAGAGATAATATGAAAACAAAGATATTCATGCTGCTACTGCTGCTCACAGTGGCAATGCCCTCAATGGCCGTCTTAAAGGAAAAGGACCTGTCGCACACTCTGGCCATCCTACGTCAGGAGCTCACTGACTACAGAATAGAACTGGAACGCCAGACGGGATACCTGAAAGAGCAGCAGGACCAGATGACTATGAACATGTATTCAATCATCAACCAGTGCAGCCAGAATTCGCTGATGCTATACTCGCAGAAGTCGGGATATATATTTGACTTGACCTACGCCTGTCATGAAGCTACAGAGATGTATCATGCGTTCAAGAAGTCGGTTATTCCCTTTGAAAACTATCTGCAGCGCTCCACGAGCGAGATAGCGCGGTTTGACTCCTTGGTAAATGTACTGAGCCAGATGAGCGACCGCACGCTGAGCGAGCACGCCGCCATAGACCGCAATGTCTGCCTCACCCTGTCTATCAACATACTCAGAACGCTGAAAAGCAACAACGAACAGATGAGTATGTACATCAAGTATTATCACAACACTGAGAGACAGCTGAGCAGTCTGAACGACTACGCCATCAAGCGTTATGGTGACATACAGGCCAGCATATTCAACAATGCCGGCGACAACTACTTCACCATACTCAGGCATATCAGTACCAACGTGAGCGAGACAACCGAAACGCTCTCGGAGAAATACAAGCCGCAGGCCAAGCGCAAGTCGCAATGGAACAGCAGGCTTATGTTTGGTCTGCTGGTAATCATCCTGTTTGGCGGTATCATTTCCATTTCGCTCAACGTGCTGCTGTTCAGGGTAGCGATAACCCGCCTGTTCAAATCACAGCGCCTCATGCAGAGGGTGACACGTCTGCTGAAGACAGACAACATCAGTGCCACACACGAAACGTTTATCGGCAAGCGCACGTGTATCACCATGGCAGCAACGGTAGTAACCTTTGCCATCGTGCTGGCCATCATCAGACTGGCAGCCGACCAGAACTTCCTGATTATGGCCTGCAATCTGCTGGTAGAATATGCCTGGCTGTTGGGCGTGATACTCATCTCGCTGCTTATCCGTCTGAGCACCAAGCAGATAAAGAGCGGTTTCCGCATCTATGCCCCTCTGATTGTCATCGACTTCATCATCATCAGCTTCCGCATAGTACTGATTCCCAACATATTCACCAATCTTATCTTCCCACCCGTTCTGCTGGCCTGCACCCTGTGGCAGTGGAATGTCATCAAGCGACATGGTCACAACATCCCCAAGACCGATGTCTATTATACCTATCTTTCGCTCATCGTATTCGTGGGTGCTACCATCTGTTCATGGATAGGCTACACTCTGTTGAGCGTTGAGATGCTGATATGGTGGATAATGCAGCTTACCTGCATCCTGACCATCACCTGCCTGAAGGGCATCATCAAGGCGTACGCCGAACGCAACGGTATCTTGGCCAAACCCATCACGCAGAAATGGGCTTATAGGCTTGTCTATACGGTACTTCTGCCGGTAATGGGCGTGGTGTCGGTAATATTCTCCATCTATTGGGCTGCCGACATCTTCAATCTGAGTGATACGACCATGCGTATCTATACCAACAACTTCATAGACTCCGACAACATAAGAATAAGCATCCTCGGCATCTTCATGGCGTCCATCCTGTATATTGTCTTCGCGTATGTCAACAAGACAAGCAAGGATTTCCTAAAGCTCCACTTCGAGAAGACCGACCCCACGACCGCCGCGAGCAAGAACGTCATGGCAAAGAACGTGCTGCAGGTTGTGGTATGGGGCGTATGGCTGATGCTGGTATTGAGTATCTTCCACGTGAACAGCACCTGGCTCGTGGTCATCTCAGGAGGTCTGTCTACCGGTATCGGTTTCGCGATGAAGGACATCATTGAGAACATCTACTACGGCATATCTCTCATGGCGGGACGCATCAAGGTGGGCGACCTCATCGAATGTGACGGCATAAGAGGCACGGTGAGTTCGATATCCTACACCTCTACACTCATGGACACAACCGACGGCAGCGTGATTGCCTTCCAGAACTCCCAGCTCTTTACCAAGAACTACAAGAACCTGACAAGAAACCACGGCTACGAGGTGGCAAGCATACCATTCGGAGTGGCCTATGGCACTAATGTCAATACGGTGCGCGACTTGGTATGCAACGCGGTGAACAAGCTGAAATGCAAGGATGCCACAAGACCTGCCAAGATGGTATTTGCCAACTTCGGCGACAACAGCATCGACTTCAAGCTCATCGTGTGGGTTCCCGTGCTGACCACCACCTACGCCAAGGGCGAAATCATGGAAACCATCTATAATGTACTGACTGAGCACAACATAGAAATTCCGTTCCCACAGCGCGACATACATATCATATCCAACGGAGACGATGCCTGATGCGGTATCTCTCCCTACCAGTTATAAAAGAATATAGTCAACTAAACATAAGCAAGCTATGCAACCACTATTCATTGCCGGTCCATGCGTCATCGAGAACATGGAACTATTGGAAACAGTAGCAGAGAAGTTAGTAAGTATCAACAAGAGACTCTCGACAGAGATTATCTTCAAGGCATCATTTGACAAGGCCAACCGCACCTCCATCCGCTCGTTCAGAGGGCCGGGACTGGAGAAGGGGCTGACCATGCTCAATGACATCAAGACCAAATACGGACTGCGAATCCTCACCGACATACACGAAAGCTGGCAAGCGCAACCTGTAGGCGAAGTAGTGGACGTCATACAGATACCGGCTTTTCTCTGCCGCCAGACCGACCTGCTGACATCTGCCGCCAAGACAGGTAAAATCATAAACATCAAGAAGGCACAGTTTCTGAGCGGAAAGGATATGCGCTACCCCGTGGAGAAGGCGATGGATTCGGGCGCCACCGAGGTATGGCTCACCGAAAGAGGAAACAGCTTTGGCTACAATAACCTTGTGGTAGACTTCAGAAACATCCCCGACATGAAGGAGATAGTGCCCACGGTGGTCATGGACTGCACACACAGCGTGCAGCGACCAGGCGCTGCCAATGGCACAACGGGCGGCGACCGACAGTTCATACCCGCCATGGCCAAGGCAGCCAAGGCCTTCGGCGCCAATGGCTACTTCTTTGAGGTACACCCCAATCCGGACAAGGGACTCAGCGACGGCCCGAACATGTTACCATTGGACAAACTGGAAAACTTAATCAAAGAACTCTTATGACAACACAACCCACACAAATACGCCAATACGCCAAGCAGTGCCTCGAAGACGAGGCACAGGCTCTACTGGAACTGATTCCACAGCTGGACGAGAATTTCGACAAGGCTGTCAACATGATTTACAACTGCAAGGGTAAAATCATCGTGACAGGTGTAGGCAAAAGCGGACATATCGGAGCCAAGATTGCCGCAACGCTGTCGTCAACGGGAACACCCGCATTCTTCATCAACCCATTGGATGTTTTCCATGGCGACTTGGGAGTGATGACTTCGGATGACATCGTGCTGGCGCTGAGCAACTCGGGACAGACCGACGAACTGCTCCGCTTCATCCCCATGGTACTGCACATGAACATACCCATCATCTCGATGACGGGCAACGAGAACTCGCTGCTCGCAAAATACAGCAATGCCCACATCAAGGTGTGGGTGAAGAAGGAGGCTTGCCCGCTCAACCTCGCCCCGACAAGCAGCACCACCGCCGCACTGGCAATGGGCGACGCTCTGGCAGTAGCTCTGATGGAGGTAAGACATTTCGAACCTCGCGATTTCGCCCAGTTCCACCCAGGTGGCGAGTTGGGCAAACGCCTGCTGACCACAGCTGAAGACGTCATGATAAGCCACGACCTGCCGGTAATCGACAAGGACATGAACCTTGGCGACGCCATCATACTGGTGAGCAAAGGCAAATTGGGTCTGGGTGTATCGACAGAGAACGACAAGGTTATCGGTCTGATCACCGACGGCGACATACGCAGGGCTATGGAGAAATGGCGTGAGAAGTTCTTTGACAAGAAGGTGAAAGACATCATGACGACAACACCCAAATCGGTATTGCCATCAACCAAGATAACCGAGATACAACGCATCATGCATCAATACAAGGTGCATACAGTATTGGTAGTAAACGAAGAAAACAAACTACTGGGCGTGGTGGACCACTACAGTTGCATGATTTAATACATTACAAAACCAAAGGTGAAACATATCATAACAACAATCATAGTATTGTTAGTCTGTGTCTGTGCCAACGCACAGACATCAGACTCTGTTATCGTAAACAAACTGAAGGAGAGGGGCGTAAGTTTCTCTCACAACAATTCCGTAACCTTGCTTGCTACGGGGCGGGAAAAGTTTGAGGATATGTTTCAAGCCATCAGGAACGCCCGCCACTCCATACATCTGGAGTATTTCAACTTCAGAAATGACTCGATTGCCCGCGAGCTGTTCCATCTGCTCGAAGAGAAGGCCCAACACGGTGTTGAGGTCAGAGCGCTTTTCGACGCTTTTGGCAATTCTTCCAACAACCGTCCACTCAAGCAGAGCCATCTGGACACCATACGCGCCAAAGGTGTAGAGATATACAAGTTTGACCCCATCGTCTTCCCCTGGATAAACCACGTCTTGACACGCGACCACCGCAAAATTGTGGTCATCGACGGACGCATAGCGTATATCGGCGGTATGAATGTGGCAGACTACTACATCAAGGGAACGGAAAAGGTTGGCTCATGGCATGACATGCACTGCCGTCTGGATGGCAACGAGGTAAATACGCTGCAACGTATCTTCCTGAAGATGTGGAACAAGACTACCGGGCAGAATGTCCATGGTGCCCAGTATTATCGCGGTGACTATACCGACACCTCTTACTTTACAGGGCTGAAACCAGACACCACGGAGAGTCGGGGGAAAAAGGTTGTGGGCATTATCAATCGCGAGCCTCGCACAAGCAATGATATAATCAGGTATTTCTACGAGAACGCCATCAACTGTGCCCAAGACAGCATCAAGCTCATCAACCCCTACTTCACATTGAACAGGAAACTCAAGAAAGCGTTCAAGAATGCTGTCAAGCGTGGTGTAAAGGTAGAGATAATGCTCTCTACCCACAGCGACATCCCTCTGACGCCAGATTGTGGCTTCTACAATGCCCACAAACTGATGAAACACGGTTGCAGGATATGGATGTACACGCCTGGGTTCCATCACACCAAGATCATCATGGTCGATGGGAAAGTGTGCACCGTGGGAAGTGCCAATCTGAATGCACGCAGTCTGAGCTGGGACTATGAAGCCAATGCTGTAATCGTGGACAGCCATACTACCCGCGAATTGGATAATCTCTTCGAAGACAACAAGAAGGACTGTTTTCTCCTGGACGAACAGAAATGGGATGAATGGCGCACCCCGTGGCAAAAGTTCAGGGGATGGGTAGGACATCTCTTGTCGCCATTCTTATAAGAAAAAAGTAAGGAATATCAGATATTTGCGATATCTACATATCCATGCGTGACAGCATAGATAGTAAGGGCCGATACGCTTCGCGCATCAAGTTTGTCCATAATGTTCTTGCGATGAGAGATGACTGTGGTCAAACCAATATGCAGCTTGTCGGCAATCTCCTTGTTGATATACCCCTCAACAATCAATACCAAAACTTCTATCTCCCTATCGGTAAGTATTCCGGCATTACCGGCAGGAACATCCATAGGCAGGTTGCGTCCGCGAGAATGGGCATGCTGCTCCAGCATAAGCAGCGACTTGACCAGAATATCCTCTGACACATTGACATTAATACTATGAAAACCCGTAAGGCTTTCACTGGAAGTGGTAAGCACTATCGTCTTGCGGCTATGCTCCAGGAAGAACATGCGGTGGGCAAGGACGATATTGACCGAAACAAAGAAGTGGAAATACCTGTCTGGGACAGAAGCCTCAAACTCATTGAAGGAGCCATAGAGTTCGACATCCATAATAGGCATAATACGCTGGAGAATAGTCTTCAATCCTATTGCTGCCAACGTATTACCATCTATTACGGCAATGGCCGGTCTATGTCCTTTCTCCATCATCATCGTGACCAGAAGCGATAGGTTATATCCTGCATGTCACCCGCAGCATCCAGTTTGTAGAGACGCTGGTTGGTGGTCTTGCACTTGAGAGAACCAAGATGGGCTATGTATGGACCCACCTTGATATAATCAAAGACGTTCTTGGATGCCTGGGAAGAGATACGGAGTCGCCCACTATACCACGCTACTCTGTAATGAGGGTATTTGGCGTGGATATAGGCAGCAAGCTGGCTAAGATAGGAAGGGTCAGAATCTCCACCCATGAAACAGATGCAGGTAATGTTGCTGCCGAACTTGGCAATGAACTCATCCAGCACTTCTGTCGTCAATGGAGCACCCACATCCTCCCAAAGAAACTTGCTGTGACACCCGGGACAGTGGCACGGGCAATTACTGATATTAATTGCCAGTGTCACCTCGTCGGGTATCTCTTGGAAAACGATGCCTGTATTAACGTACTTTAGCATAGTATCTTCTTTCTGCCTCAGCCTGTCGGGCCTGTGAGAAATTGCTTACGCGCTTGAGATAACCTATGATGCGCGTAAGATAATCTACATTCTTGCTCTTGCAGACAGGACACTCTTTGAGGTATCTCTTGTCGATGTGTCCACAGTCATTACAAACGGTATTGGGGATATTGAAGGTGAAATAGTTACAGCCTTCCTTGGCAGCTACCTTAAACAACTGCAGGTATTGGTCTTTGCTCAAATGCTCTTCAAGATTCATGTGCAGAGCCGAACCTCCAGTAAGATGTTCGATATAAGGAGCGCCATGGAGTTTGAACTTATCAATCACAGTCAGCGAATCATCTTCCACCGCATAGAAATAAGAGTTGTAGCAATCACGGGGAACGAAATAGCCATCCTCCCTATCCCACTTGGCATGCTTAACACCCACATTCTCGGCAGGTATCATCTCGCAGTTGAACATGACTTCCTTGCTGCGGTATTGCTTGTTGTACTTCTCAACCAGTCCCAAGACTGTCTGAACGAACTCCAGATACTGGGGATTGTCATTAATCTTCAGTCCCATAAACTCGGCAGCCTCTACCAGACCATTGACACCGATGGTGAGATACTGACGGCTCAAGTTGATGTAACCTGCATCAAACAGCGGAAGCATACCATTCTTCTGAAGTTCCTTGAGGTTTTCGTTATAAGCCAACTGCACCTTGTGGCAGAGATCAATGACATGAGAGAGGTATTCCTTATAGTCGAGATTGTGATTGACAGCATACTGTATGCAACGATTCAGGTTGATAGTGAGCACGCTCTTCGAACCGGTCGAAACTCCACCGGCTCCCAGCGTATAGCTGAACCCATTGTCTTGTATCTCGTTACGCAGACGACAGCAAGAGCTGAGGCTGTCGGCATTGTCGCTGAGATATGTGAAGAAGCTGTGACCCTCGGAGTACATCTCGGCTGCAAACTCTCCCCACTCCTTGTCCTTACATTCACCATTCTCGGTAAGCATGGCCATGGTCTCGACAGGGAAGGTAAGCACCGTCTTGGTGCGCTCCTCGTTGAACCACTTCATGAATCGTTTCTGCAACCATGACAGTCCTTCCCAATCGGGCTGACTACCATCGGGGAAATAGAAATTGCCAAAAAGACTGTCGAAATAGTACCTGTCATAATAGGAAATATTCCAGAAAACAGCCTGATAGTTACGTGCGCCGGTGGGCTGGTTAAGAGAATAAACTATCTGCTCAAAGCTGTCGGTTATCACCTTGTCAATAGTGCGCTTCTTCAACGACAAATCAACCACCTCATCAGCTCGCTTGTAGTAGTCCTGGCCGAACTCCAGTCCAACGAAATAGTTCATATACATCAAGAACTCCGGTGTAGCGCATGCGCCAGAGAGCATAGAGCTGACCATAAACACCATATTGATGAAACCACCACAGAAAGACTTGAGGTTGGTGGGAGCGGTAGAGTTGCCGCCTATTGACGACGTGCCACCTATCAGCCAAGGGTACATGGTGATGGATGCGCAATAGTTGGCAAGCGATGTCTCATCATTCTTATATATAAAGTGGTGTGTGAGTTTGTCTATATATTCGTCCGACAGTTCCTTTCCGTACATCTTTTTGATGCGGTCGGTAAGAAGTTTACGATTAAGTCTGATAAAACTTGACTTGGGCAATTCGCCGATAAGTGTAGCGATATTCTTGTGCTCCACATTGGCATTGGCATCATACTTGGAACCTGTAGCGGCATTGGAAGCCTGCATATAATCGGTCAAGAACTTCAGGCGCTCCAAGGTTTCGCGGTCTTCAGTATGCTGCTGACGATAAAGCATAAACGACTTGGCTACCTTGAAGAAACCTTCTGCCATCAGAGCCTCTTCTACCTGGTTCTGAATATCTTCCACCTTAATATTATTATAGATATTAAGACGGCTGATAAGTTTTGAAACATTACCAAGGTCGATTGGCCCATTCACGGAGTCAAATGCCTTGATGATAGCGTTCATAATTTTGTCCATGGAGAAACGGTCTTTACCACCGTCTCTCTTGGTAATGGTGAAGTTCTTTATT
>NZ_NPJL01000052.1:0-28103 GCF_002251325.1 Prevotella sp. P4-67 | reverse complement strand
GCAATGATATCTCCATCGTTATAATTCGCGGGCTTCAGCATAAAGTTGTCATTGGTTGCGGCTGACGTGAACTTGATGTCAGACGGCACGAACTCGTTGGCGTGGATATTGGTGTGCACTTTTATACCACCCTTCTTTTTCCCGGTCTTGGGATGCCTGCCTACGCCTTTGAAAATGAGGTTGGAAAAAAGGCTTATTGTCGTGGAGTCGATAATCTGCAGGCGGTTGAACCATGCAGGCATCCGCCGTTTTCGGCTGTCCGAGGAAAGTTCGTCCTTGTATCGGGCATATAGGCTGCGGTACGTGGCCTCAAACACGGCCTCAGGCCTGCGGGCGTTGGCATCAGACAAAGTGCTGCGCCTTGGCATCGTACTTATGCCCAAATGGGTGAGCTTGCGCGCTTCAGGAAACATAGAATCAGTAATCTCGCGCAATGTGTCGAATTTTCTGATGACAGCGTAAAGCATTATGGGCCATATGCTGGTAGGCATCAAAGCGCTTTACGTAGCGTTCACCATTATACTCGCGGCTGAATTTGAGAATTTCTTCCTTGTTGAGCAAATTTATTAGCTGACCATACATCGGCTGTCCGATAAAATGTTTACCTTTGTTCATAGTTACTTGAATTGAAATTTACAACAAGAAACAAAGGTAACTAAAAGGGCTGAATTCCAAGCGAGGAATCCAGCCCTAATTTTTTATGCTCAAAAAAAGTTTTAGCGGACAGCAATATTTAAAATTAGCGTTTATTTTTACTTATATCCTCGGAAAAAGACTTGAAGTAATAAGCCAAGGGCATCTTTCTATTGATTGTTTTGAATCATTGACGGTTTCAAGCTCATTTTTTACAAATTCTTCAATCTCTGGGAGAAGCTCTTTTTTTGAACTAATAAAATCCAGCCAATCTCTCCAATCCGTTATACTCATATCGCCATTGTAGAATATCACGTTAAAATCAGACAATTTCTGTTTTTCTTTCCCACAGGCATCATATATATAATCATTTATTAGACAAATAGTTGGCTTTTGAAGCGTTCTACTTATTGCAACCACATATTCCAAATGCTGCGGCTCTAATTGAGATAACCATCTGTGATATAATAGAACTTCAGCTTTATATGCATCTGAATAAATAGGTATTTGAATATCTGGGTGGTCTGCTATTCTTTCAATCTTATAGTTACTTAAATAGCCAAGGCCATACGTTGGAGACTCTTGAAACCAAAATGCTTTAAGATCCTCGACCATCCAATCATGACAGTCATCCACTATCGGATTAGAACTTCCATGATTAGTTCTAACAATAATCATCAAGGGCTTATGAAAAACATTGCCTTCTAAGTACTTCTCAATAATTTCTTTCAAATCTTTTTTAATCCATTTCATAATATTCTATCAATTAGTTTCTTTCTGCCGTCCAATCCAAATTCAGAGCTTTGAATATGTTGTTTAGAAAAGTCACACGCTGGGCTATACCTGAATGAACATATACATACCAGTGACCACTATCATCCTTCATCTCAACAATTTGATTGTCCTTTACATTTGCTGGCCTTTCTTTGGAGATAACTTTGCTTCTTTTTTGAGCATTAAAGAAACGTTCACAACCAATTTGCTCAATAGCATACAAAAGGGCTTTTTGGGACGAGAATTCGTCAGTTTGACCATCATGGGTTATTCTGATGCCAGATTTCCTGCCTTCAATGTTTATCTGCTTAGTTACTTCAACCCGAATAGGGTTATCTTTAATTAGCGTAATTACAACCCTATACCCATCAATGAGGTCATTAAAAACACTCTCATGAGATTTTAAAATCTCTTCAATCCTAGTCTGGATTTCTTCTTTTCTTGTTATCATATTCTTAAATTGTTATAGAAATTCTTTATAAATGATTTGCGCTACATCCCCAGGTGCTTATCTATTCATTTCATTCTCTACTCTCGAAACTTCTATAAACAGACAACTGGCTTTCCTGTTTTTGTCTGATGTTATGAAGCTAATTCGTATCAAATGTTTCTGTATAATATTCAGCAGACATAATAGGGGATAAATCAATCTGCGAATTAATATCATTAAGACAAATAGGACTATGATGCCCTAAGTCAAAATGAAAGTCAAGAACAAGTCTGATAAAGTCTTGTTCTATTTGAGTTAATTGTGATTGTGAAATGTTCATAACGATAGAAATTAATTATTAATACGTTTAGAGTGCAAAATTATGTTTAGGTTACGAACGTTTAGTTCGCAGTTTTGAATAATCTTCATTTATAGCCTTTATTCGCTCAAAGATTTCGTCCTGGATGCAGGATGGTTCCAAAACAAGCAGATGCTGACCAAAGGAACAAAGTTCACGTATCAATTCATAGTTCCTCCTGCAGTCAATCCTAAAGAACTGTCCTCTCTGAAGAGATGGATACTGCTTATGCAATTCATCACAGGTCTGTATGTTGAGTGTACGTTGTGATTCGTGCAACGGTTTGGTTAGTACATAATTCTTTGAATAGTCGCTTACCCAGAATGTAATCTTGTGAACAGTCGTATCTTCATAATAATAGGAAACACCTATTATATCCTCAAAAATCTCATTAATATCCCCTGGATAATTCTTGTATTTCATAGAAGGTATTGGGTTGATATGTATCGTCCTATCCAATGGGAAACATTTGATTTTATCGTTCTCTACTCTTCCTGCGTAGAGATACCAACGTCCTTCATACTCTCTTAAAAGATAAGGATAAAGTCTATAAACAATACTCTTTTCTGGTTCATCAAATTTTCTATAGTGAAGTTCAATAACTTGTTTTTGGGAGATTGCAGTAAATAGCAATCCTAAACAGTTAGTGTTCTCTATTGGATTTTTCGTCAAAGAAAGAATAGGTTTATGCAGAGCATGTGGATCTAAACTCAGTCGCAATCTTTCAAGACCATCAAGTTTCGGCAAACCATCAAATTGTCCAAGTAGTGAGAACAATTCTCTCAATAGATACTTTTCATCTGTGGTTAGTTCTTTCTTGAAAATGGAGAATGAAGGGTCGGCATATCTAAGACAGCGTTTACAATAATATCTTTGTTTGTTATAGTCATAACTATCAACGCTATATCTTTCGATATCTGCCCAGAAAGGATCTTCCTTTTCAAGAAAATGAATATCTTTCTCGATGGTACGCCTTCCTATATTATCCTCATCAGGATTAATCTGCATCTCTCCAAGACGACGATTAACTTCCTCTGTTAAATCGTCGAGAGAATAATTATGGTATCGGCTACTTAGTAACTCGTCCAGAATCTTATATCTTATTATGGCGTTTTTATTGATTGGCATAAAATATGGTAACAATATAATGTTAGTCCCGGAAAGGTAGTTTTGTTTACTTGTTTGACTATTTGGTGTAAATCACTTCCGATTAAACGTATTAGTTGTTTTAATCTTGAATCAAGATTTTCCTATGAATATCAATTTGTGCCTAAATTACTTACATATTTTATAAAAACGGCGTCTTTGTGGTTAAATAATGTGAATGACAATAGAATGAGGCGACTTTTGGATGTTATATTATCCTTGAACGCTAAAAATGGGAGATGACATTGGGCAAGGTATAAGAAAGCAGAATGACTTTTTATTCCAAGAATGGACACATTCATTCGTCTCCAAAGAAGATATCTATTATAACGAAGCTCCTGGCTTGGCTATAGAACCATGATGGTGTTACTACGGAGCCTTCTATATGCAAATTCCCTGTGGTAGAAATTATTTCGTAAAAAAAGATGGGGCTGAACGCTTGTTATGCCGAGATAAATCCCTACATTTGCATTTGGTGTATTAGTCTGCTGACGGTCGCTCGTTTGGCCGACACCTATTATTATATATATAGTGCAAATGATATTAGATATACTATTACTATGGGTCTATTAGACTTTTTGAAACGCGGTAGCGAGGATGTTGGCATGGAAGCCAAGAGGCTCTATGACGAAGCCGAACAGCTGTATAAGGCTGGGAACTATGACGATGCCGTGAGATTGTATGAAAAGGCGTGGAGCAAATACCCTGATGTGGGTGATTTCTACGGCCTTTTGGCTTGTTATATCCATTACAACGACGCATCCGGCAATGAGATGCATTGTTGCGAACTGGCCCGCCATGGTGCCGAGAAGGGCAATTCGCAGAGCATGTACCGTTACGCGCTCTTCCTTGATACTGGCCATGGATGTGCTGAGGACAAGGCAGAGTCGCGCCACTGGCTGGAGAAATCTACCGAACATGGCAATCCCGACGCAGCCTACGCCTTGGCCTCCCTGTTGTATGACGAAGTCAAGACCAATCCACTGCTGCTCGACCGCTGTTACCGATTGACCAAAGTGTATGCCGACCGAGGACATGAGGGAGCCAAGCATAGACTGGACGAGTGGTTCGGCCCCATTAGGGATGACGAGTGGCAAGGCTTCACCACCGCCCGTATGGCCCAACGTGGCTACAACTGGCTGTGTGGCAGAGAGGGATTTCAGCAGAACCTTGCGCTCGCCATGCGATGCCTGCGTGCTGCCGCCGAGCGTGGCGATGCTGCGGCACGCAGTAATCTTGGCTGGTGTTTCGAGAAGCAAGGTGACTATGCGTCTGCCAACGATTGCTATATCCTGAGTGCCAGCCAGGGTTGCACCACTGCCATGTTGAATATTGCCACCAATCTGCACAAAGGATTGGGCGCCCCCAAGGACGATGCCGGTGCGCGTCGCTATCTGCGTATGGCCCACGATGCGGGAGACGAGCGCGCCAAGAAGCGCATGGCTCAGTATTTTCCCGAGGATGAAGTGCGCGAGCTGTCGGCTGGCATGACCGCCGAGGAGATGAACAAGCGTGCATGGGCTTACCTGAAAGGCGTGGACAACTGTGAGCACGATGCCAAGAAGGCGGTCTTGTGGTTTGATGCTGCAGCCTCTCATGGCCTTGTTGCGGCCTGGTATGGTCGTGGAGTCGCTCTGGATGAGCAGAAACTCCATTCCGAAGCCTTTGCCTCTTATCTCCGTGGGGCTGAGCAGGGCAACGCCAAGTGCATGTTTACTGTAGGCATCCGTTACGCCGAAGGTAAGGGATGCAAGCACGACGATGCCAGTGCCCAGGCATGGCTCCTCCAAGCCGATGAGACGGGCGAACCAAGAGCCAAGGACAAACTCTATGAACTCTATCCCGAAGTGGAGCGTGAAGACAAGGTGCAGTTTATGCTGGACAATATGCCGACCTGCATAGATGAAGACTTCTCTTCTGAAGAGTATGATGTTGAGGCGATGGCGCATGACCTTGTCAACGACGAGGACTATGAACTGGCACGAGAACTGCTGGAAGGTTATATTCTGGAGATTGACGGCGGCGCCCAGCCATCCTCTTGTCATGAAGACCTGCTGCTCTATCTCGCTTGGGTATGCTACAAGGATGGCGACGGCAGCGACGCTCAGTCTCCCCACCACAATCTCCGCCTTGCCCACGATTACCTGATAGATATTGGCGATGACTTTGATGCCTATTGTGACGACAGTTATATGAAACTGGCTGAGCTGTACTATGCTTGCTATACCTGCTATGAAGACTATGACTTGAAGCACGTTCCGAGACACCGCAGCAGAAAATGGTATGTCCGCAAGGCGTATGAATATTATAGCCAAGCTGCCGACGAGGGCTTCCCGATGGGAATGTACTACAAAGCCCGTTTTCTCATTGATGGCGATGTGGTGGAAAGCGACTTCAACCAAGCCTTTATGCTCTTGAAGGAGAGCGAAGAGGGTGGCGACGCCGAACCCCTCTACTGGCTTGGCAATATGTATTATTACTCCGACTATGGGCGAGTAAACAAAGATGCGGCACGCGATTATTACGAGCGATACGTTGCTTTGGAGGAAGAGCGTGTCGAAAGCGAAGGCTGCATGTCGGCCGATTTTGCCCAGGCTTCCTGCAATCTTGCCCATCTGTTGCTTCAAAACCACTCCAACGCCGATGACTATCAGGCACGCCAGTTGCTCGATAGAGTGGTCGACAGCCACCATACCGTCGCAGACGCCCTGTTTGGATACATGCTCTATGAAGGGCGAGGCGGTATGAAAATCAAGGCAACCGGACTCGATTTCATGCGTAAGGCAGCAGCCAACGGCGACTCTATGGCCAGACAGTTCCTGCGCAATTATGGGTATAGATGAGCTGTTATAGTCATAATTGCAAGCAACCATCATAGAAACATGGATAAAGGGAAAATGTGAACAACTTGTGATATTTTATGAATATGCCTAAGCGATAATTAATCAGTAACTTTGCAGCCGAATTATCAAAGTTAGGTATGAAAAGAATATTGTTCACATTTTCCTTGACACTTCTCTTGTGCCATGCCATGGCACAGGAGACGCTGTCTCTGGGTCAATGCCTGAAGATGGGCATTGAGCGAAATCTAAATCTGAAGACTTATGAAGGCAATGTGCTTAAGGGCAAGCACGATGTCAGTGAAAACCGTGCCCGTCTGTTGCCCCAGATTAATATTGGCGCCGGACTCAACGACAATTTCACTCCCCCAGTATCGGTGACCGATGGTAGTGCTTATGGCAAGCCTTACAATGTTACCAAGACGTTGCAGTACAATTCGTCGGCAAGCATCCAGCTGCAGATGCCGCTCTACAGCCAGACGGCACTTACAGCCCTCGACATCGCCAAGACCCTCGACCACCTCAACACGCTCTCTTACGCCAAGGCCAAGGAAGACCTGATAGTGCAAATTAGCAAGATGTACTATCTCGCCCAGAATACCGAAGAGCAGATAGCCATTATCAAGGACAACATCAAGCGCCTGGAGGAACTGCGCGACATCACCCAGGCCTTCCATGACAACGACATGGCGCTCGGCGTCGACGTGAAGCGTGTCAATGTCAATCTCGAGAACCTCAGCGTGCAGTATGACAATGCCAAGGCCATGCTCACCCAGCAGTATAACATGCTGAAATATGTCATCGACTATCCCGCCGACAAGACCATTGCCGTAGAGAAAGCCGACATCGAACAGATAGACATGGCGTCGCTCACAGGACTCAACGAGAACCTCTATGAGCTCCAGCTGCTGCAGGCCCAGCGCACCCTCGCCGAACAGAAGAAGAAACTTGCCAAAGACGGATACCTCCCCACGGTTGCCCTCACGGGCAACTGGACCTACGCAGCCTTTACCGACAACATCAGGAATTGGTTTCATGCCGGAGAGTCCAACCATTGGTACAAGTCCAACGGCATAGGTGTGTCGCTGCGCATCCCCGTGTTCGACGGTTTTGAGAAGCGGTCGAAGATACGTAAGGCCCAGGTGGATATCGACAATGCCCGACTCTCCTACGAGAATGCACTGAAGGGTATGCAGACTCAGTATGCCAACGCTGTCAACGACCTGGCCAACAACCAGCGCAACTTCAGCAAACAGCGCGACAACTACCTGCTTGCCGAGGAGGTATATAAGGTCACAAGCGACAGATACCGTGAGGGCATAACCTCGATGACCGAGGTGCTGCAGGACGAGATGAGCATGAGCGACGCCCAGAACAACTATCTCACCGCCCACTTCAACTACCAGGTGTCCAACCTGACCCTGCTCAAGCTCACTGGCCAGCTGGACAAACTCATCAAATAATAGAAACTTACAAACAATATCATAGAAATGGAAACAAGCAATAACCCCACCAACCACAATACCAGCAACGACACCCCCAACCAGTCTACCCACGAAGTTACCGCCGCCCAGCTCAAGCGCCAGCGCATACGCCAGCTGCTTGTAAGCCTTATCGGTGTGGCCATCCTCGTATGGGGCATCGTGAAGATTGGCTGTATGTTTATGGACTACAAATCTAATGAGAAGAGCGATGACGCACAGGTCGAGCAGTATATCTCGCCCGTCAATCTGCGCGCTTCGGGATATATCAAGAAGATTTGTTTCAAGGAGCATCAGGATGTTAAGAAGGGTGACACCCTGCTGGTGCTCGACGACCGTGAATACCGCATCCGCGTGATGGAAGCCGAGGCTGCCCTCAAGGATGCCATGGCAGGTGCCAATGTGGTTGACGCTTCGCTCCAGACCACCCAGACCTCTGCCACCGTCTACGAGGCGTCGATAGCCGAGATAGAGATACGTCTTGCTAAACTGGAGAAAGACCGCCAGCGCTATCAGAACCTCGTGGCCCGCAATGCTGCCACCCCCATCCAGCTCGAGCAGATTGAGACCGAGTATAATGCCACCAAGAAGAAGCTCGATGCCACCCGCCGACAGCAGAAGGCTGCCTACTCGGGTGTGAACGAGGTGCAGACACGCAAGAAGAATACCGCCGCAGCCATCGAGCGTGCCGAGGCTGCCCTGGAGATGGCCAAGCTCAACCTCTCTTATTGCGTGGTGACCGCTCCCTGTGATGGCAAACTCGGCCGTCGTTCGCTCGAAGACGGACAGGCTGTCAATGCCGGCCAGACCATCACCTACATCATGCCCGACACCCAGAAGTGGGTCATCGCTAACTACAAGGAGACCCAGGTGGAGAAGCTCTATGTGGGCCAGAAGGTCACCATGACCGTCGACGCCTTTGATGGCAAGGAGTTTGAGGGTCGCATTACCGCCATATCCGGCGCCACAGGTTCCAAGTACTCTCTTGTGCCCACCGACAACTCTGCCGGCAACTTTGTCAAGATCCAGCAGCGTGTGCCCGTCAGGATAGAGTTTGAGGGAATATCCAAGGCCGACAACGACAAGCTGGCTGCGGGAATGATGGTCGTAGTTAAGGCTCAACTCAAGAAATGACACAAGCAGAGATATACACGGCAGTGCCCGCGCATCTGCCGAAGAATTTTCCGTTCTACAACTGGGTGCCAAAGCCCCTTGGCATAGCCTTTCTCGTCATACTTTTCATACCTATCATGACGGTCAGCGGTGCTTACTCCGTCAATAGCAGTGAGATGGTGGGTGGGCTTGGCATCCAGTCAGAACACATTGCCTTCATCAGCTTTGTCACGTCGATAGGCATGGCGGCGTTCTCGCCGTTCTTCTACCAGCTGGTCTGCGTGCGACGCCAGAAGATGATGAGCCTCGTGGGCTTCTCGATTCTGGCGGTGCAGAGCTACATCTGTGCCAACACCGACAGCCTGTTCATTCTGGCTCTCAACAGCCTTATCATGGGATTTGTGAGACAGACGCTGCTCATGTGCAACCTATTCACCCTCATCAAGTATGGGTTTGGTATCGAGGCCACGCGCAATGTATCGCCAGGCAACGAGCCGAGCGATGAGGCTGGCTGGGATGCGCTCGATACCGAGAAGAAAGCGAGCCAGCCCATCATCTACTTCTTCTTCATGCTGCTCGGACAGATAGGTACGTGGCTTACGGCGTGGTTTGCCTACAATTACCATTGGCAGATGGTCTATTATGCCATGCTGGGCTCCATCCTCGTGGCGTTGCTCATCACCCTGGTGTGCATGCCCTACAACCCTTATCCCACCAAGCGGTCGCCCTTGTCGTTTTCCAAGTTTGGCAATGTGGTGGTGTTCTGCCTCATGTGCTGTTCCTTTATATATATTATGGTATATGGCAAGGTCTACGACTGGTACGACGACGCCTCCATCTGCTGGGCCACGGTGATTTGCGTGGTGTCGACCCTGCTCTTTGTCTATCTCGAGAAGACGCGGCGCTCGCCTTACTTCATGCTCAAGGCGTTTCGCTCGCGCAGCATCCAGGGCGGCATACTGCTTTTCATCGCACTGATGATATGCAACTCCAGCTCCATGCTGGTCAACATCTTTGTGGGCGTGGGCATGAAGACCGACCAGATACAGGTGGCAGCCCTCGGCAACTGGGTGTTGTTGGGCTATTTCATCGGTCTCGTCTCTATCCTGCTGCTCAACAACAAGGGCGTGCACTTCAAGTGGTTCTTCGCCCTCGGCTTCATACTGATTGGGGCAGCCTCGCTGTTTATGTACTTTGAGGTGCAGACCGACGGCATGCTCGAGCGCATGAAGTGGCCCGTCGTCATCCGTGCCACGGGTATGATGCTGCTCTATTCGCTCATTGCCGTCTACGCCAACCAGCGCATGCCCTACAAGCTGCTGTCCACCTGGGTGTGCATCATGCTCACCGTGCGTATGGTGATAGCCCCTGGCATAGGTTCGGCTCTCTACCAGAACCTCTTTCAGTATCGCCAGCAGTATTACATTACCCGCTATGCCCATGACTACGACCGCACCGATGCAGCCACAGCCATGACCTACGACCAGACAGCCCGCGGAATGCAGTATCAGGGCAAGAGCGAAACCGAGGCACAACACATGGCAGCCATTTCTGCCAAGGGCAAGGTGCAGGTGCAGGCCACCATCTCCGCCATCAAGGAGATATCGGGTTGGACCATCTATGCCTGTATCATCTTTGCCGGACTGATGCTCGTGGTGCCTTGGCCCAAGCGCGACATATCCAAGGATACGCGTGAGTGGTTTGTCAATTATTAGACAGTCTGCCACTCTGGCATCTATACATAAGACGCGGTGAAAGCAACATTTGTAGCGCGATTTGTTACAAATGTTGCTTTCTCTTTTGTCGTGTTGGATATTTTTACTATCTTCGTCGCCGACAATCGTACACCTATGCAGAACGACAACAACATCACGCTCCTCGAACAGCAGATGGCCAACAATGAAGACATCTGTTGCTCCTGCGGCAATATCACTTCCTTCCCACAAGCCTTCTTCGACCGCTTCCACGTGACCGATGTCGGCATTATCGTATGTACTTCGGGCAGCTTCTCCTTCACTTGCGAAGGGGTGGAGTACCAGGTGGCTACGGGCGAGACGGCCTTCCTCTCCCACGGCGTCAGCTTCACCGTGACCCGCCACAGCGCCGACTACTCCGTGGTCATCATCCTCTATCGCGTCGACTCCATCCGCGACATCCTCGGCAACACGGTGGTGGGCATGAAGTTCATGGAGTTTGTCAACCCCAAGCCTTGCCGCGTGATGCACACCGGACATGAAGACGAGCTGACCCACTACTCCCAACTTCTGGCTGCGGGCAATGGCGATGCCAATGTGTTTGCCCTCAACGAGCGTCGCCTGCTTCTGCTCTCGCTTACCTACAGGCTGTGCAGCATCTTCCGCGCCCTTTCTACCGATGGCGACAACGAGCCCAGCCGCAAGCTCGAGACCTATATGCGCCTCATGCAGCTCATCGACAGCCATTATGCCGAGGAGAGGGGAGTAAGATACTATGCCGATAGGCTCTGTCTGTCCCCCAAATACCTTACCATGCTCGTCAAGTCGGTGTCGGGCAACACCGTGCAGCAGCTCGTGTTCAAGGCTATTACCAAGAAGGCGGTTTCGCTGATAACCACCACCGACAAGAGCATCAAGGAAATCGCCGACATTCTCAACTTCCCCAACGCCTCAGCCTTCGGCACTTTCTTCAAGAAGCAGGTGGGCATGTCGCCCATCAACTATCGGCAGAAGGGAGGCTGATATATCGGCAAAATGGGAACCTTGTTTTCCGACAGTCATCGCCGCTGTCAGTGCCAAGGCAAAGCCTTCAGAAGCAGCCATGGCTTTTTATCTTTTTATATCCTTACTGGTGGCAGCCATTGTCGGCTATATCTTTTTTATATAGCCGCTTTATTCGCTTAATGATAATCTTGATCCTGTTTGCAGTCCAGCTTATGGACTTGTAGACTGCATTTGCTGGCGCGTGACGGCCGTTACGTGCTTCCGCTTCGTATGGCGCGCGCTTCCGCTTCGTCCGATACGTGCTTCCGTTTCGTCCGATACGTGTCGCCAAAGGTGGTCAGCAGCCGCGTGGAGGTACCCTCCAGCTTTGCCGAGGTACCCTCCAGCGTCGTAAAGATGGTCAGCAGAGTAGGGGAGACGGTTGACAGGTCGAAGAACAGGGATGTTATGTGCGAGGGGTGCATTTGCGTCGTGGCATCTATGGTCGTGAGGGAGAGGGCGGAGATCTGCATCCGTCTGTCGCTGAAAGAAAAACATGGGAGTATAAACGAAGAAAACCAGCAGATGCCGGTTTTTGCTGATAGTGGGTCTTCTTATGGTAAGACCCACACTCTGGAGTAAGATTATGATTATCAATGCGGAGACTAAAGGGCAACTTGGTTTTTGCTAAACATTTGCGCAGATAAAATGAGATTAATCAAAAATTTCCTAAAGAAAATGATAAAAAATGCAATAAAAGCCGTAACTTTGTACACAATGACAGGTCTTACCATAAGAAGACCCGCTAAGAAGACAAAGATACAACGCCGCTAAAGAGGTGAGTATGCTGTGCGGGTAAGTTCCGCAGACTTAAGACGATTAGCCAACTTTATCTCCACTGGCGATATATCTACAGAATGATTTTATGCACAATGTCTTAGCAGATTTGGCCCTTTCATCCCAGGTGATGATGACCATCCAAGCAGACATAAAGTAGAAGAGAGTTTATGAAGCAGGATTGCACGAGTTCTCCATCTACAGCCGACGAAACCAAGCGCCTTCAACCACTTGAAAGCACCGCGTTTCCAGAGGGCACCCACCTTTCTGAGCCAGAAACACCATCTGGCCCAGCAATGAAGAAATGCGCCGAATCGAAACCAGCAACCGTCGGCTCGCGTCGCAAGAAAGATGCGACAGACACGACTTGCACGTCGTGGAGCTACCTCTTTGTTCACAACCGCAAGGTCAAATCCATCGAACAGCAGCTCCAGCAAGACGGCATCCCTCATTTCGTTCACAAGACTATCAAATATCTGCCCCGTCGCAGCAACCATGGCGGTATGCGTCAGGTCGAGGCGCCCTCGGTGAGCGGACTGATTTTCCTCCAGGGTTCTCCCCGCCAGCTCCAGGCCTATCTGGACGAGCATCTGCCCATGCACAAGCTGTGCAAGAACTGCAGCACCGGCCGCGTGGCTACCATCCCCTGTAACCAGATGGAGCCCTTCATGCGTGTCTCTGAGACCGAGCCCGACAGGCTGCGCTTCCTCCTCCGTCCTTTTGTCTATTACGCCCAGAACCGCACCCTGCTGCGCATCGTCTCTGGCGACTATGCCGGCCTTGAAGGCTATGTCATCCGCATTGCCCGCGACCGCAGACTGGTGATGGATGTCGGTGGCATGGCTGTGGCCATATCCAATGTCCACGCCGAGCGCTTTGAGGAAGTCGGCAAAAACGGTGACGCCAAGAACCGTGCCACCTTCTACAAGCGCAATCTCCATGAGCGCCATGCCTTTATCGACACCTTCTTCCATCAGGTGAAGACCGCCCAAGAGGTGGCGGCACAGACCGAGAACATCAAGATGCTCCTCCGTCAGACCCACGCCGACGTGCTCAGCAAGCGCCTTGACATCAAGGATGCCTTCTCCACCTTCTATTTCATGATCGAAGAGATTGGCTACTACTACGCCCCCTTCCTGGACTACGTCAAAGACGACCTCCAGCCCATCATCGATGCTGGCCGCAAGGTTATGCAGGAGATAGCCCGCATCGCCTCGACCTTCAAGGATGAAGACCAGCGCCAGCGCTATGAAGCCGAGTACGAAGAGCTACGCACCAACTATGGCTATGTGTTTGAGTAGGGTGGGGCAAAGCAAGTATACCTTATATAATATAATAATGTGATAAACACGCCTGAGTAAATCCAACCCATAAAACTTTTATCTCAATTTATTATATGCGTAATTTTGCAGACATACGTGTCGCCGTTGCCGGAACCGGCTACGTCGGCCTGAGTATTGCCACGCTGCTTTCGCAGCACCACCGTGTCACGGCAGTGGACGTGATACCCGAGAAGGTGGAGAAGATCAACAACCGTATCTCACCCATCCAGGACGACTATATCGAGCGCTACCTGGCCGAGAAGCCGCTGCAGCTCACCGCCACCCTCGACGGCCGCCGGGCCTATGCCGACGCCGACTTCGTGGTCATCGCCGCCCCGACCAACTACGACCCTGTAAAGAACTATTTTGACACCAGCCATGTCGAGGAGGTCATCGACCTGGTGCTGGAGGTCAATCCCGATGCCGTCATGGTCATCAAGTCCACCATCCCCGTGGGCTATACCCGCAGCCTCTACCTGAAGTACGCCCAGCGCGGCGTGAAGAAGCTGAACCTGCTCTTCTCGCCCGAGTTCCTGCGTGAGAGCAAGGCCCTCTACGACAATCTCTATCCCAGCCGCATCATCGTGGGCTACCCCAAGATCATGTCGCATCCAGACTTTGCCGATGAGAACCGCGCCATCGAGTCAGTCACCGATGTGGAGATGCTCAAGGAAGCCGCCCGCACCTTCGCCGCGCTCCTCCAGGAAGGCGCGCTCAAGCCCGATGTGGACACCCTCTTCATGGGCATGAAGGAAGCCGAGGCCGTGAAGCTCTTCGCCAACACCTACCTCGCCCTCCGCGTGAGCTACTTCAATGAACTTGATACTTACGCAGAAGTGAAAGGTCTCGACTCAAAAGCCATCATCGAGGGTGTGGGCCTGGACCCCCGCATCGGCAGCCACTACAACAACCCCTCGTTCGGCTACGGCGGCTACTGCCTGCCCAAGGACACCAAGCAGCTGCTGGCCAACTACCAGGACGTGCCGCAGAACATGATGACCGCCATCGTGGAGTCCAACCGCACCCGCAAAGATTATATTGCGGATGCAGTGCTTCGAAAGGCAGGATGGTACGATTATTCAAGCAATAATCAATACGGAGCAGAACCAAACAATTGTGTAATCGGTGTATACCGTTTGACTATGAAGTCAAACTCCGACAACTTCCGTCAATCTGCTATTCAAGGCATTATGAAACGCATCAAGGCAAAAGGTGCAGAGGTTATCATTTACGAACCAACCCTTGAGGATGGCACAACATTCTTTGGTAGCAAGGTGGTCAACAATCTTGCTGAATTCAAGGCACAAAGTAAGGCCATCATCGCCAACCGCTTTGATGATTGCTTGAAAGACGTGGAAGATAAAGTATATACAAGAGATATCTTTAGAAGAGATTAAATACAAATTAAACTAAAATAAAATTATGAGCATTTTTGCAGGTAAAACCCTTATGATTACTGGTGGAACAGGTTCCTTCGGTAACGCAGTTTTGAATCGTTTTCTTCGTACAGACATAGGTGAGATTCGTATTTTCTCACGTGATGAGAAGAAGCAGGATGATATGCGCCATGAGTATCAGATGAAATATCCTGATGTTGCCCAGACAACGATAGATGGATTCAACGCCCTGATATACAACCTATAGGAATGCCTTGAAATTGAGAAATATTTTATTTGGTACACATTTGGTACGTATTTTTGTGGCTAAAATCCTTAATTTCCCGCTTGTTCTGCTTAAAATAGCCATGATTTCATGGTTTCACGCTCTTTTTGGGTACTCAACGTGTGTTGAGAAGGTTCGAATCCTTGTTGAGCGACAAATTGCTTAAATTGAAAACAAACAATAAAAATCATACAACTATGTCAGAAGAAAGAAAGACTATTTATTTGTGCCTCGCGCACCTTTCAGAGGATAGGCTTGAACAGAAATATGTTCAGGAAGCCTTTGACACTAATTGGGTTGTTCCCATGGGTCCAAATGTAACCGCTTTCGAGGAAGATCTTCGTAAGTTCGTAACAGGCAATGTAGAGTCTGCCGTTTATCAAGATTCTCGTTGGCCAGAGGCTACTGCAGCAGCTTGGAATCTCAATCCTGCCTTGAAGGACACAAAGGTTGTGTGTCTTTCGGCAGGTACAGCGGCCGTACATCTGGCTCTCCTCGCCTGTGGCGTGGGTCCTGGCGATGAGGTGTGCGTGCAGTCGTTCACTTTCTGTGCAAGCTCACACCCCATCACCTATCTTGGTGCTACACCCGTCTTCATAGACTCGGAGGCTGAGACCTGGAACATGGATCCGCAGCTTCTTGAAAAGGCCATCCTCGATCGTAAGGAGAAGACTGGCAAATATCCAAAGGCTATCGTGCCCGTTGCTCTCTATGGTATGCCTTACAAGATTGATGAGATCATGGCGATTGCCAACAAGTACGGCATTCCTGTAGTTGAGGATGCTGCCGAAGGTATGGGCTCACGCTTCAACGGACAGGTTCTTGGCACCTTTGGTCAGTTCGGTGTCCTCTCCTTCAATGGCAACAAGATGATCACAACCTCAGGTGGTGGAGCCCTCATCTGTCAGAATGCAGAGGATGCTCAGACCATCATGTGGTACGCAACTCAGGCACGCGATGCCTATCCCTACTACGAACATACTGCCATTGGCTACAACTACCGCATGTCCAACGTATGTGCGGGCATCGGCCGTGGTCAGATGACTGTCCTCGATCAGCATATCGCCCACCACAAGCACGTGCAGGAATTCTACAAGGAACTCTTTAAGGATGTTCCCGGCATCACCCTCCACGAGCAACCAGCCGATCCTCGTTACGATGCCAACTTTTGGCTCTGTGCCGCCACCATCGATCCCGAGATTCGCATCAAGGGTCAGGAGAATGCCTACAAGGAAGTCATCAAGACTGCCGTTGGTGGAGCAGCCGGAGTCATAAAGGCTGTAGATAGTGCCACCACTGATTGCCAGCCCAACGAGAACGTAGAAGCCCTCCGCGTCTACATGCTCTCAAAGAAAGTCGAGTGCCGTCCAGTATGGAAGCCAATGCACTGTCAACCTGTTTACCGCAAGGGTTCACAGGTTGTGGGTCACGGGTCAGGAGTCACGGGTCAGGAGTATTCTGTAATAGAAGGCCCTAATATGGCAGCATACGTTAACCACGTTTCTGAGGACATATTCAAAGTCGGATTCTGCTTGCCAGCAGGACCTTATGTTTCAGACGAAGACGTTCGCTATATCGTAGATTGTATTCGCGAAGCTATTGTTGAATAATGAGTCACGAGCCAAGAGTCATGGGTCACGGGTCATGGGTCACGGGTAATGGGTCATGGGTCATGGGTCATGCTCTAATACATTCGTTACCAATACCCTTTGACCCTTGACAAAAAAAACTTATGAAACAAACAAAGTACACTCAAAAGCCAAAGAAGGTACGAAAACTCGCACCTCTTATGACCGAGGAACAAAAGCAGAATGCGGGCATTTTGGATTTGAGTTTCGATTTTGCTTGTCGTATCACAAGACTCTATCAATACTTGACGGAAGACTCTTCCGACAAGGAGTTTGTGATGTCTAAGCAAGTGTATCGATCAGGGACGAGTATAGGTGCTAACGCGAGAGAGGCCAAGCACGCCCAGTCAGATGCAGACTTTTTGAACAAATACAGTATTTCGTACAAAGAAGCAGACGAGACAGACTACTGGCTCAATCTACTTCATGCCAATGGTTATCTCACAGACGAGGCCTTCAACTCATTGAATCGCGATATGATTCGTATCCTCAAGGTACTCACTGCCATAATCAAGAAACTCAAAGAAAAAATCAAAAAATAGAGTCACGAGTCATGAGTCACGAGTCATGGGTCTTGGGTCAGAGCAAAAACAATCATTACCCATGACCCATTACCCATAACTCCTAAAAAGTCATGCCCCCAAAATCAATTATGACCCTTTACTAATGACCCATGACTCAATAATGACGATGATGTTCGCTACATTGTTGACTGCATCAAGGAAGCAATCGTAAAATAAGAATCTAGATAATTGATCAGAAATAAGGTTAGTTGGTGTACAGGTGGTCTGTTTTGGTTCTTTATTCGGACTTATCGGGGGATTTGTCCGAGATGAGGTCTTTGAGAATCAATCCAGATAGGGTTCAATACCCTCACCAACTTCAAGTAAATCATGACCTACACGCCCAAACCAGACCATCAGTTATGGATTACGAAAAAGCAAAACGCGCCCTCGACCATCTGCAAGTAGAACGTCATGCGCAAAACGACAGGCTTCAGCTTGCAGCCGATGCCAAACATAAGCTCAATGCAGCCCTTCACATACAGTTGCCTATCAGCAACAGAGTGTTCCGCGCTAATTAGGTAACTCGCCACTGCTCCTTTGTGCTCGCAGAGGCTCAAATATCAAAAATAATGTCAACTCCAAGGTTTATTAAGAAAGCAACTCCAGTACCAAGCATCTCTATGGATGTTATGGCAAGGCTGGAAACGATATTCAATGATAAGCAATGGAACATCGATAGGACAAGTCAAATATCATTGTATGATAGATACTGCAATACTCTCATGAAGTTCACGGAAGAGGAACAACAACTGCTTCTTGAACTCACAGAGAGGTTCTTGAAAATAGATCTTAGCGAGTACGTTGGCTATTTCGAGAAATTGTTAAATGACATCCAAAACGACAATCCTGGTTCTACATTGATCCTTGCTCCATGCATACCAGAAGAAGAGGCTGGAAAAACAAAAAGTTCAAGTGTTGCTCTGTATACGATGAAATCTACCCACTATAATCATGCTGTAAAGTGTGGTATAGAACCAAGCGACATCAAGAATATACTTCCAGTAATCAACCAGAACACTACCATTGTTTTAGTGGACGATTTCATTGGAACAGGAGATACGGCTTTGAATGCTATTAAATATGCACAAAGCATCTTGCCTCAAGGCTTTCCTATCCAGAACATCAAAGTAATGGCTATCGTCACTATGGAAACTGGGAAGATTGCAATTGAAAACATTGGAGTAAGAGTATACTCAGAAGTATCGTCTTGAACAGCACATGCTGCGAGTCAAAGGTTTGCCTGCATGGATTGCGAAACCAGAACATTATGTCCGTCACTTATATGGAAAAATAAACTACGTTCTCCAGATTAACCCGAAAGACAAAGAATTTCAATTATACAAGGAATTGTTAAGAGGAAAATATGGAGAAATGTTATAAAAACAATAACCGAATAGCGAATAATAACCTCACCTGAGAATCCTCTTACTCTCATAATCTCATGTGAGGATAGCGACTCTTGGAGTATCAGGAAACCGCACATTTCTGATGAACGGTTCAAATCCGATGGTCGCACCAGTATAAATAATAAATATGTACGCCATGTACTTGAAACACGAATAATCTACCTTTATGATAAATGAAGATAAAAAAAGATACGGACTATCAAACCTCGGTTTAATAAAGGGTCTATTTACAGGACATGCTTTCTATGCTGTACTTCACTATCGTATAGCTAGCTGGCTATACAAGCATCATATTAAACTATTGCCAGATATGGTTTGCTATCGCAATATACGTAGGCATGGTTGTGAGATTTCTCCGACATCATCAATTGATGGTGGGTTAATGTTGCATCATACGGTCGGCATTGTAGTTGGATGTTTTGTAAAGGCTGGTAAGAACCTTGAAATCTTCCAGAATGTAACAATTGGAAGTAACCGAAAAGAGGTTGATGGCCAGATAATGCCCATAATAGGAGATAATGTGTCTATTGGTTCCGGTGCTGTTGTTGTTGGACCAATAAAAATCGGCAATAATGTTTTAATAGGTGCAAATAGTTATGTTGATAAGGATATTCCTGACAACGCTGTTGTAGCAGGAATACCAGCGAAAATAATAAGGTATAAACAATGAATATAATAATATTATCAAACGCAATAACGCCTCATCAAGTTCCTTTATGTGATTCACTAAAAGAGATTCCGAATGTGACTGTATTGTTTATCGAGACTCAAGATATTGACAAGACAACTCTTCCTGTGGGATGGAGGAATATAAGTAAGCGCGACTATGTCATCAGTTATGCATCATTCATAAGTAACAGAACCGCCTACGATCAACTTATCTTGGCGGCAGATGTGGTTGTTTTTGGTTCTGCACCTGTTCAGTATGTTCAACATCGATTAGAAGCAGGTAAGTTAACATTCCTCTATTCTGAACGTATATATAAGAATTGGAAAGAATGTCTAAAAATGCCACTCCATTACATTAAGTTCCGCAAGATGTTCGGGAAATACGGTAATCTCCATCTGCTTTGTGCTAGCGCATTTGCTGCTTCTGATTATTCGAAATTGGGGTTATTCAAGGGCAAAGCTTATAAATGGGGGTATTTCACGGAAACCGACTTAGACCTACCGTCATTAAACAAACGATTCAAGAGTCCGCTAAAAATACTATGGTGCTCAAGATTCATAGAATGGAAACATCCTGAGCTGGCAGTCAAATTAGCAAAGCGTCTAAGGGATAGTGGCTACACTTTTATGCTCGATATGATAGGTGAAGGAGATAAGCTACAAGAGACGATACGTTATGTAGAAGAGAACGACTTAGGTGGCTTTGTACGCTTCTTGGGTACGATGCCTAACAAACAAGTACACGAGCAAATGCAATTGCACGATATATTCCTCTTCACATCCGACAAAGGAGAAGGATGGGGAGCAGTGGCAAACGAAGCAATGGCAAATGGTTGTGTAATAGTTGGTTCTGATGAGATTGGGGCTATACCTTACCTAGTGACCCACCGTGGCAATGGAATAATATTCAAATCAAAAAATGAGGACTTGTTATATAAGGTGGTTGTTGAATTATTACAAGATGTAAGTTTATGTCAAAGCCTTTCGTACAACGCAGTGGCTACGATGAGAGAAATCTGGTCTCCTCGAAATGCTGCTTCTTCACTTATAGAGTTGTCTAATTCAATAATTAAGAACAGCAAGAACCCAATCCTTGCAGGACCATGTAGTAAAGCATAAATTTACATATATGATAAAGAGAATATACATGCACTTTTGGCGTGCAATAGTTTACTTTCTGGTCAATAAGATTTTCGCGGGCACAAACCCTCATTATTTTAAGTTAAAAGCCAGTTTACTTAGAACCATAGGATATACTATTGGCAAAAATACTTTGATAGTAGGACCAATGACATGCACAGGAAGACTCTCTATTGGTGATAATTGTTGGATTGGTACCAATTTGAAGATACATGGAAACGGTAATGTGTTCATCGGAAATAACATCGATATAGCTCCTGATGTTACTTTTCTTACGGGAACTCATTATATAGGGACCGAAGAAAGAAGAGCTGGGCAAGGTTATAATACCACGATACGAGTGGAAGATGGTTGCTGGCTTGGAGGGAAAAGTGTGTTCGTAAATGAAATAACCATTGGGACGATGTCTGTTGCTGCAGCTGGAGCAGTTGTGTGTAAGGATGTTCCAGCCAATAGTTTAGTTGGTGGAGTTCCCGCCAAAATCATAAAATCTTTGAAATCATGAAGCTGTCAAGTAGTCAACAAATAAAATATGGGGCGATACTTTCCTATATCGGTGTTTTCGTTTACATCCTTATAGGATTGTTATACACACCATGGATGATTCGTTCCATAGGCAAAGAGGATTATGGCTTATATACCTTGGCGTACTCAATACTTTCGTTCTTCGTCTTTGACTTTGGTATTAGTGCCGCCATTCAGCGTTTTGTGTCAAAGTATCTTGCAGAAGGCAAGGAAGAAGAAGTCAATAAATGCGTAAGTACTGTATATAAACTATACTTATATATTGACTGCTTTATACTTGCGATCCTTCTTATAATATTCTTTCTGATACCAACAATCTATAGGGAGTTGACACCCGACCAAATCATTCGCCTTAAAATAGTGTTTGCAATGGTCAGTACATTTAGTGTTATATCCTTCCCTTTCATTCCTTTGAACGGTATCCTCTCCGCGTACGAAGAATTTGTACAACTAAAGTCTTGCGACCTCTTTTCGAAGGTTCTGACAGTTCTGGTGAATGTCCTCTGTTTGTACTATGGAGGTGGTCTATATGAGATTGTACTTGGCAATATAATTGTAGGAGCATTATTCATCGTTGTAAAATATGTAATTGTTAAGAGGACCACCAACTTATCAATTCAATTAAACTATAAATCCAGCCGAAGAGAACTAAAGGAGTTGCTGTTATTCTCAGGATGGACAACAGTGGTGGCAATATGCCAAAGATTCATTATCAATATATCACCCTCTATACTCGGCTACTTTGCAGGCGTAGAAGTAATTGCTGTCTTTGGAATAGCTTTATGCCTCGAAGCCTACACATATAATTGTGCATACGCTATGAATGGTATGTTCTTGCCAAAAGTATCACGGCTACTAAGCCAAAACGAAAGTGTGTTGCCGTTGATGATTCGAGTTGGTAGAATCCAACTTGTTATTCTCGGTCTGATAATGGTTGGATTTCTTATTGTCGGCAAACAGTTTATATTTGCATGGTTAGGCGATGGGTATGAGAATGCATATTATTGCACAATTCTACTTATTACTCCAGCTTTCTTCCTTTTGCCTGCTGATATTGCCGATCAAACTTTGATAGCAAGTGGAAATGTCAAATTGAGAGCATACGCCTACTTGATAACAGCGGTTGTAAATATTGTTCTATCAATAATTTTAACCTCTTTGTTTGGAATCATAGGTCTTGCTGCTTCCATCTTTATATCATTTATGATACGTAATGCGGCATTGTATTATGTCTATTACAAAAAGTTGAATATTAATGTATTCATCTTCTTCAGAGATGTCTATCTCAAAATGTCATTGGGTCTTATAACCAGCTTGGTCGTATCTTACATCTTGGCAGAATTTGTACCATTCCAAGGTTGGTTAGATGTTGTAGTCCGTGGTGCGATTACGATTCTTACTTATGCCATAGTAATGTTGATATTGGCTTTAAATGAATCTGAGAGAAAATTGTTTTTTTCAATACTGAGACGAAAATGAAAATACTACAGAATATAAATTACACCATTTTATCAGGTTTCCTTTTGACCTTTTATATCGCCTATAGTATTATGGGAGATAACCAGTCGATGGCAAGTAACTTGATTACAATGTCTTTTGTTTATGTGTTCGGATTATTTTTCCTGAATCGTAGATACAATTATTCCAAAGAATATACCAACATCCTTTATTGGTGTATTCCACTTGTGTTCATTAATGTTACGTTAAGCGGTTTTGGTGGTTTTGACTATTACAAGAAAGCGATAATGTTCACAACGACTTTGTTATGGATTGTATATACATGTAACACGACAATTACAAAAAAAACAGCATACATAATTTGTTTGATTATGCTTGCTCTCAATATCTCATATCAGTTCTTTTATGAGTCTGGATTAGCTATATACGAAGGAGAAGCTTTGTTATATCTCGGTTTTACGAACCCAAACCTTGCGGGTATGTATATACTTAACTCTATGTTGTATTTGGGAATTCTAATTGTTGCAGGTAGAGAGCTTTTCAGTAAGAAGAAGTGGTATTTTGTACATGTTGCTGTTTCTATATTTGTTCTTTTCACAACATTTGGTCTATTGATGTTGACAGGATGTCGCTCTGCAATATTATCGCTGATTGCCTTTGGTGTATTAGTCGTAGCCGACTTCTTTTTCTTGCAAAAGATAAAACCCAGAAAATGGATTTGCTACCTAATAGCTATTGCACCCCTTCTGTTTGTATTCTTTTATGTGTTTTATATTAAGACATTGGACGTAAATGTATCTTTCGGTCTTGAAGATGCAGGTAAAAGTTCAACTACTCGATTAAAAATCTGGAGTCCTCTTGTTGATAACTTCTTCCACTTCCTCATCTATGGCGATTACTATGGTATTAGTAACGGTACTGGCTTCTCGCAGATGCACAATACGCATTTTGATGTATATGCTTCTTATGGTATCATTCCTTTAATGTTATACATGTCTTTATTGGCGAAGGTGATTTGGAATACATGGTCTCGGGCAGCATCTCGATTCCAAAGGTGTTCTGTATATGCTTTTGTTGCCACATTTATCGTATCTACATTTGAGGCTGGTTTTGTAGCAGGTAGTGCAGGACTTTTCTTGCTGACTTGCGGTTTCCTTATTTTATCAAACACCCAAACAGATGAGAATCCTACAAATAAATAATGTCTATGATCGCCTGAGCACGGGTAAGATCGTGGCTGACTTACATAGAGAATATACTGCAAGAGGAATTGAGTCGTACGTAAGCTATGCTCGTGGTCCTAAGGTTGGTCAGCCCCATGTGCAGAAATTTAATTGGGAGTTTTATGCACACGTCAACAAGGTGCGTGCTTACTTAACTGGCATTCTCTATGGTGGCAACATCATATCGACACTAAGGCTTTTCTCCCAGATTAGGAGAATTAATCCAGATATTGTTCATCTTCATTGCATTAATGACGATTCAGTAAACATCTACTGGTTGTTGAAATATCTGAAAAAGAAAGGCATTAGAACTGTCGTGACAGAACACGCAGAGTTTCTTCATACTGGTACATGTGGATCTGCGTACGAGTGCAACCGCTGGCTTGATGGATGTGGTAAATGTCCACAGTCTAAATCTATGAAGTTTTTGTTTGATAACACACACCTCGCTTGGAAAAAGATGATGGATGCTTTTGATGGTTTTGACAGAGGAAAATTATGTGTGACTACGGTATCGCCTTGGTTGAAAACCCGTGCTACTCAGAATTCGCATTTCTCAGTTTACCAGATTACCCCTGTGTTGAACGGTATTGATACAGTTAATTTTTATAGGAGAGTTAATTCAATAGTTGACAGGCAGACGATAGAATTGACGGGAAGACCTGTAGTTATGTTTGTGACATCAAGTTTTCCAGCACCTGTTAAGGGCACTCATTTCATTGAGGATTTAGCTAAGCGTATGCCAGAAGTAGATTTCCTCGTTTTGGGACAAAAAGGAGAGGTAGAGGACTTGCCTCAAAACATACATCTGTTAGGAAGGGTATATGACCGTGATAAGATGGCATTATACTACTCTTTGTCTGATGCAACAATACTTGTTAGCAAAGCCGAAACATTCTCTATGCCAGTGGCAGAGAGCCTTTGCTGTGGTACTCCTGTTGTAGGCTTCAAAGCAGGCGGTCCTGAATCCATCTGCCTTGATGAGTATTGTAAGTTCGTTGATTATGGTGATGTGGATTCGCTTCAGCAAGCATTGAATTACACCTTGTCACAATCATTCGACCGAGATAAAATGTCAAAGGAGGCAATACGGAAGTATTCTAAGAAAGCGATGGCAGATGGCTATATTGCTGTTTACAACCGTTTAATGGAAGCAAAATGAAAAAGAAGATAAAGATAAACTTTGTCGATTTCTTTCGTAGTTTCGACAAGGAAAATAATCAGTTTACGAATATCCTTCGTGAGCGTTATGATGTGGAGATTTCCGACACACCTGATTATATATTTTACTCCACATTCGGAAAGAAGTTTCTCGATTACGATTGTGTGAAGATATACTTTACCGGTGAATGTATCGTACCAGACTTCAACTTGTGCGATTATGCCATGGCATTTGACCATATCAGTTTTGGTGATCGCTATCTCAGGGTTCCTCTTTACGAAGTGCTCCACTACAAGCCAAAGTATCAGACACTCATTGACGGTACTGTCCCAGTAACGGAGAAGACAGATTTTTGTGGATTCGTTGTTTCCAATGACCAGGGAATGAAGGAGCGTCAGCAGATGTTCAATCTTCTGTCAGCTTACAAGAAAGTCGATTCGGGCGGTCGCTATATGAACAATATTGGCGGTCCCGTGAAAGATAAACTCGCTTTCGACCAATCTCATAAGTTCAGCCTCACATTTGAGAATTGCTCTCACGTTGGTTATACCACGGAGAAAATAGTCGAGGCTTTTGCTGCTGGTGCTATACCTATTTATTATGGTAACCCAGAGATTGGCAAGGAGTTCAATACAAAGGCATTTGTGAATATACACGAATTCGCTTCTTTGGAGGATGCCGTAAGGCGAATCATGGAGATAGACCAGAATGATGAGTTGTACAAACAGATAAAGGCAGAACCTATCATATCAGGAGCTCGCAAAGATGATAACAGACTTAGATCATTCCTCTATGCCATTTTTGACCAACCTTTAGAGTCTGCTCGAAGAAGACCATATAATACGAGAATCGAAGAGCGCGAGTCGGAATTTAAATTGGTTAGGAAGTACGAGAATCTCTTGGGTAAGCGTATCAAGCGAGTGAAGGCTCTGTTTCGTAGAATTAAAAACAATGCAATCTGATTTATGCGAAAACTTATATATAGCTTAATATACGGATGGTATAGAATCCTCAATGCACCAAAGATTATCATGTGTGGCGTAACGGTTGGCAAAAACGTTCATTTCCGTGGTAAGGTATTCTTTAAGAATGTACGATGTGGTAAGGGTTCCATCAAGATAGGCGATAATGTCAATATCAATTCTTCTTTGGCTGCTGACCCAATAGGAGGTGATACAAGAACCATACTCTATACCCGAAACAAAGGACACATTGTAATAGAAGAAGGTGTTGGTATCTCAAACGCAACCCTTGTGTCTGACACCTCAATCACAATTGGAGCTTACTCTAATCTTGGGGGTGGTGTCAAGGTCTATGATACCGACTTCCATTCTCTCAACTCGGAAGTACGCTTAAATGGGGATACTGACATCAAAAGCAAACCTGTAGTAATTGGCAAACGTGTCTTTGTGGGTGGTCATTCTATCATCCTAAAGGGAGTGTCCATTGGCGATGATGCGGTTATTGGTGCAGGCAGCGTAGTTGCCAAGAATGTTCCATCAGGAGAAATATGGGCAGGCAATCCTGCAAAGTTTATCAGAAAAGTAAAGACAGACAAATGATCTCAGCAATATATTTGACAATTATTGCCCTTGTTACATGTGTGCTCTATAGCATAGTTTGTAAGAGGCAAATAGCCATTGGGGGGGGTAAGTTTACAAAAGATACAACCACAGTTTTCAAAGGTGTAGCAATTCTGATGATAGTGATGGGACATGTCGGACAGTTAGTGCCGTTTTCGCGTCCTTTCACTCCACTTGGTGCCATTGGTGTTGCCCTATTCCTGCTTTGCAGTGGATTCGGCATTGAAAAGAGTTTCCAGAAGAGTGGTCGCAAGGACTATTGGAAAAAACGTATCATCAACGTGTGGCTTCCATACGCTTTGATTGAATTGCTTTGTGTATGGCATCATCCAGAGGTTGGCGTTACTGGTGTTATAGAAGACCTGCTTCTAATACGTCCTTATCATCCGTTTGGCTGGTATATGCAAGTGTTGTTCATTTGGTATATCTTGTATTACCTTACCTCGTTCGTAAGCAAGAAAATGCAGGTTACAGCTTTCATACTTGCCAGCATCTTGATGATATGCTTTTGGACATCACTGCGAGCACAAAATTCCCTCTCTTTCCTCATCGGAATTTTTTTCGCAAGGAATGAGGCGAAGTTCCTGAGCCTTGCAAATTGGAAAAGCTTGATAGTTGCTACGATATTGAGTGGAGGAGTATTTGTAGTTCGCGAGCGTTTACTAAGAATTGAAGATTTTCAGGAGACAATCGGATGGAACGCATTCTCTCTTGTTTACTATATGACTCTTGCTACTTTCTTCTACATCATCCTGATTATGGTATGTAAACCAGCACGTGAAAGAATGCTTCGAGGATTCTATATGATAGGCTTGATCTCGTACGAGGTTTATCTCGTACATGGCTATACATACGCATATCTGGATTCAAGCGAACTGATACCAATGGTTGCATTCTTTGTAGCTACATTTGCATTTAGTCATTTGTATAAATATGGATTCAAAAAGTTAAAATCAATTATAAAGATATAACATAGTGCAAGCACAAGGCACGCTGATTATATATATTAAACAAACATGTTATGAAGATAGAAATTATTGTAACCACAATGCATCAGACTGATTTCTCCATTTTAGATAAGATGAAGATAGATTCCGATGTTATAATTGCAAATCAGGCGGATAGGAATGAATTCGCAACTAAACAACTAGCAAATGGTAAAGCTATGATGATAACATCGACAACGAGAGGTCTGAGTAAGAATAGAAACATTGGTTTGGAGTTTGTTGATAAAGATACAGACTTTGTGATGTTTGCTGATGATGACTTAGTTTTCGATGATGGATATATTCATAAGATAAAGAAAGAACTCGAAAAACATCCTGAAGCAGATGCAATCAAATTTAACTTATATAACATTTCTAAAACCCGCCAAATAAGTATGGGGACTATAAAGAAATGGAGTAAGGCAAATAGACGAAGTGTCTCTTCTAGTGGTGTATGGGGCGCTGCCATTAAATATAATTCGA
>NZ_NPJL01000051.1:0-65847 GCF_002251325.1 Prevotella sp. P4-67 | reverse complement strand
GTCAAACACTTCCATCTTTTCGTATAATTCCTTGTTTCCCTCCTTTTTGTGCTATAAGAATATTTTTATTGTCAGAATGTTCTATCCAATCCCATCCTGGCATTTCTTTTTTGGTTGAATAAATAACAGGGACTCCATACTGATTAAAATAATAGGAAGCATATTCAGGGCTTTCAAAAAATATATTATATCCTACTTCTTTATCAGCTCTAATATAATTGAATTCCACCTTCATGTGCGAATAGATAAACGGAACAACAACATTCATCATGGAATCAATACACCCCCATAGTTTAGTGTATATTACATGATTCTTCCCCCAATAAAAATATTCTTTTTTATTAAGAATCAAACTTACCATAAGCAAGGAACTATCATGGAGTTCAATATAATCAGCAATTTCCAATCGTTTATCTCCATCTATTCCTTTCAAAAACATGATACCATTTGATGTTTCAATTTTACATTTCATAATCAGGATAGAATTATTTAATTTGCCAATGACCACCTTTGTCGGAACCTATGCGTTGAATAATACCTTTATCAACCATCATCTTCAGACGACGCTTCACACTACTTTCATGAAGTCCCATTTTGTGTGAAATTTCGCTTCTACTTATTTGTGGCTTTTCCTTGATTAGTTCTAAAATCATTTTTATCTGGTCGCTTATCTGGTCGCTTATCTGGTCGCTTTCTGGTCGCTTCTGGTCGAATATAGTCTTTTCTTGCCCTTCCTCCAATAAATTAGCCCACACAGAAGCTTTCATTATAAAGGCGACCAAATGATATTGGGGTTCCTTCGTGCCAATGGCAGAAAGCTCACGACACATACGGTCAACTCCTTCACCGAACTCCTTTACATAGTCGTAGGCTTTCAGGTACTCGGCTATCTTGGGATTACGGGAAAAATGGGTGTGGCGGATATTGTCGGTGCGGACGATACCAGGCAGCTTACCGGGGGTCTCGAACACAAGTCGGTCATCAAACATCTTTATCTGTATCTCAGTTCCTTTGATGCTATAATCGCGGTGGCAAACCGAGTTTACCGTCATCTCTTGTATCACGAACTTAGGATATTCCCTGTCGGTCTTGAAGAGTCCGTCCTCACCGAGATAGGAATGTTCCTTCACTTGCGTTTCGAGGTAGTCGATGGTTTTCTGTATCTGGTCGAGGATGCGCCCCTCGAAGGTGACATCCTTGATGACGTTCATTTCCCTGCCGACTTTCTCTTCCGTACCATAGTACTTGATAAAACGGACACGGGCACGAGGAAAAAAGTTCTGGGGATTCTTACCGAAGAGCAAGATGCAGGCAGTGCTGACTTGTGGTACATCGCCCTTGTAAGTCAAGAATCCTTTGTTCTCTTGCAGGTATTCCATTGGAGACTTGCCATAACCAATGCGCTTCATATATGCTTTTACGGCATCTATGTCGATATCCTCGATAGTGGCATCGTAGGCAGGGCTGTCCTCATAGTATCGTTCACCCTTGTCATACATCAGTTGCAGACGTTCCTCAAAGGGTAGCTTACGCGACTTGTCGCCCACCCGCCAAAACACCTCATCGGCTTGGTTGGCATGGAGGCGAGGACTGGCCGGGACATGGATTATCAGTATGTAGTTATCATTGCCCTCGCTGTCTTGGCAAGGCATAAACTCTGTCGTAACGGAAATAGTGGGTACACAGAAATCAAACGGAGTGCGAAGAATCTCGTTCAAATGAGCCTTGTCTTGGTCAACACCCTCGATACGACGAGTCTTGTCGGATATACCTACGGCTATCATGCCGCCATCGGCATTTGCCATAGCGACAATAGTGTTGGCGAGAGCCTTCGGTTCTATATGAATGCTCTTACAGTCGAAAGTCTGCCCTTCGGGCATCTGACGTATCTCTTCGATAGTATATCTCATATTCTGTTCATTTCACTTTGGTATGACAAATCAACTCGGTATATCCACATTGAGAACATCGGCTATTTATGCCAATGTCTTCAAGTCAGGTTGTGAGTGGTTGTTGCACCTCTTCGATACTGTGGCAGGGTCCTTATGCAATGTCTTTGCCATCCATTTACTCATAATACCTCTTTCTACCAATACAGTCTTGACACGATTCAAATCTGCCATACTTCAATTATTTGTTGTGTTTTCCGTAAAATTACTGCTTTTAACCGGGAATAAAGAATATATTTGCATAAAGTTGCCAAAAAGAGTGTTATTTTCTCAAACACAAGGCATTTTTGTGTGCAAAATGGACTGTTTCATGCTCTTTACTAACACGCGAATGTCTTCACCTGTATACTAAATGGGGTGGTTTGTACCCACCTTATCAACATACATCAAAACTATATTTGCCGTGAAAGAATAAAGATCTACCACCTCACCAGCCCATAATCTTTGCATCACATGACTTTATACCTCTTATATACAGACAATAAGGTAAAGTTATTTGTATATCTATATAAGAGAATGGGTATAGTTTCAACTGCATCCCATCCCATTCTATTTTCTCTTTTAACAGCATCTATTTATTTATCGTGTCTTCCCTCATTTTGCCATCCACCCTCACATTTGTTCGTAAAAGCAAGTTAAAATCGTTAAGTCTCCACTTTCCTTAAACCCAAAACGGTCATTAGGCCGTTAGGTGTGTTATTTCATGACTGCCTGCAGTCTTTTGTCTTTTATAAGGCGTCTCTTGCTTGTTTTTTAATTCGCAACAGCTCGCTATTACTCATTAAAAACCATACAAAATCCACTCTTCCAAAAGAGCCAGATCCAAGCAAGTCCTAATGACCGATCCGGGATAAATAGACGCGCCTCAGCAGCTGGCTATAGCGCAGCCAGACAGCGGTCAAGATAGTCTATGTCGGCATCGGTGGTCGCCCAGCTGGTGACAAAGCGGCAGGTGAGGGTGCCGTCGGCATGGCGCTCCCATATCTCAAAAGCCACCTGGGCGATGAGGACATCGTACTGGCTGGGCGAGAGGATGACAAACTGCTGGTTGGTGGGCGAAAGGCAAGCCATAGGGATGGCGTGACGGGCAAAGACCTCCTTGAGGCGGGCTGCCATCGCTATGGCGTGGCGCGAGAGACGCAGGTAGAGGCCGTCGGTAAAGAGCGTGTCGAACTGGATGCCGAGCATGCGCCCCTTGGCCAACAGCGCGCCGTGGCGCTTGACGGTGGTAAAGAAATACTTGGGCGCGCTGATGCCGGTAAACACCACCGCCTCGCCAAACATGGCTCCCACCTTGGTGCCGCCGATATAGAACACATCGCAATGGCGTGCCAGGAAGGGCAGGTCGTAGTCGCAGACATCGGACATGAGTCCATAGCCCAGGCGTGCACCGTCGATATAGAGTCTGAGGTGGTGGCGGCGGCACGCTTCGTAGAGGCTGGCGAGCTCGCTGCGGGTGTAGACCATACCCAACTCGGTAGGCATGGAGACATAGACCATGCCCGGCTGCACCATGTGGGGTGCCGTCTCGTCGGCAGTAAAGGTGTCCATGAAGCGGTCGAGCGTGGCGGCAGTGAGCTTGCTGTCGACGGCGGGAAGCGTGATGACCTTGTGTCCGAAAGCCTCGACCGCTCCCGATTCGTGTACAGCGATGTGACCCGTCTCGACCGTGATGACCGCCTCGCAGCCCATGAGCAGCGAGTCGATGACGGTGGCATTGGTCTGGGTGCCACCGATGAGGAAGAAGACATCGGCATCGGTCATCTGCACTGCCTCGCGTATGCGCCTGAAGGCCGACTGGCAGTAAGGGTCAGAGCCATAGCCCGACGTACGGTCGTCATTGGTATCGGCAAGACGACGGAGTATCTCGGGGGTACATCCATTGTTGTAATCACTCTCAAAAGAAATCATAATCTATCGTGTTGTAAAGTTGTCATCTATACTCTCCCCCATCGCAGACCGACGCGGCAGGCCGCGGGGGCGGATGGCTGCCGACGGAAAGACGAGGGTGGTGGGTGCAAAAGTAATGAAAAGCAGAAACATAACCAAGGCAATGGCTGTCAATCTGAGCGCCGACGGCAGGTATCGGCATACTTTTATGCCGTAGAGGGTATGATTTATGAGGCAGTCGTCTGATTATTTGACACAAATTGTGTAATTTTGCATCAAAAACAAGATATGGGCAAAGGTAAATTAGCCAAATTTGCGGATATGGAAGCGTTTGAGAACGTGTTTCAATATCCTTTCTCGGTCATAGACAACGTGCCTTTTGAGATGAAGGGGCATTGGCGCGACATGTACTTCAACAACTCCAACCCGATAGTGCTCGAACTGGGCTGCGGACGCGGTGAATATGCCGTAGGGCTGGCCCGCAAATATCCCGACATCAACTTCATAGGCGTGGACATCAAGGGCGCGCGCATGTGGACGGGAGCCAAGCAGGCTCTGGACGAAGGGCTGAAGAACGTGGCTTTCCTGCGCACCAATATCGAGATAATAGACCGCTTCTTCGACAAGGACGAGGTGCAGCAGATATGGCTCACCTTCTCGGACCCTCAGATGAAGCACGTGCGCAAGCGCCTTACCTCGACCACATTCATGACCCGCTACCGCCGCTTCATGGAGGATGGCGGACTGGTGCATGTCAAAACCGACTCCAACTTCCTCTATACCTACACCCGCTGTATGGCTGAGCACAACCAGCTGCCCATCCATGTGGCTACCGCCGACCTCTACCACACCCCGGGTATGGACGAGCGGTTGCTGAGCATACAGACCTACTATGAGTCGATGTGGATGGAGCGTGGCATAGACATCAAGTATATCTGTCTGGGTCTGCCGCGCGAGGGCGAGCTCTCCGAGCCCGATGTGGAGATACCTATGGACGAGTATCGCAGCTACCACCGCGAGAAGCGCAGCCCCAAGGAGACGGCAAAGTAAGCACGACGACAACGGCACAAGATGCCAGCCCCGCCAAGCGGATGGGGCGAACGGCGACTACACCTTATTATATATATAAGAAACCAGCCCACAGATGGAAGTTCATCTGTGGGCTGGGGTCGGTATAGGGGGATGGGGTCTACAGCTGCTCGGCGGTCACGGGGAAGATGTAGAACTCGCGCACGGGGTCGTAGTCGACCATCAGCTGGTCGATAAATACCGGCGTGTCGAGCGCGCGTATCTCAATGTCGTGGCTGTTGCGGGTGAGGTAGACATCGACGTTGATAATGACCTGTCCGCGCTGTTCGGCGGTCTGCCACTGAGGCGAATGGGCATCGGGGCGCACGCTCATTATCTGCGCCTCGCCATCGTCGACACGCACCGCCAGCCGTATGTCGTGGCCCAGATAGTCGGGCATGGCAATGGCAGCCACCCGCACGACAGCCTTGCCTCTGAGTTCGGAGAAGAAGGAGTAGGACAGGCTGCCACCGGGCGGCACCATCACCGCCTTCATGCTGTGGCCAAGCATAGAGACCGTCTGTACCCCCTGGGTGGCGCGGCGGAAATGGCAGGCGTTGCGGGTTATGGTATTGCCGACATCGAGATTGAACGGCTCGGGGCCCTGCTGGGCAAAGCGTTTGATGGCGTCGTGAGACAGCGGGCCGGGGAACTTGGGCTCTGCCATCAGGGGCATGTGGGCAAGAGAGAGGGTATGCTCCCACTTGCCGTCGAGCATGCCGGAAAACTTGCGGTTGAGCGCCAGCAGCTGCTGGTAGGCTGTCCAGCTGCGCACGGCAGAGGACAGTGCCTCATCGTCGCGGGCGAACGAACTGGGGCGGCCTATATGGCGCGCCTCCTGGGCCTGCAACTGCTTGACCGCCATGAGCCATGCTGCCCTGACGGGATAGTCGACCCAGGCGAAGAACGCCTCGCTGCGCACTTGGGGCACGAGGGCGGCAATGGGGGTGAGAGCCTTGACGAGTGCCTCGTAGTTGGCGAGATAGCGCTCGAGCTCGTTGCCAAAGGCATCGGCCATGAACTCGACATTCATCTGCTCGGGTCGGTGTATGCCCACGAGATGGTAATACTCGGTGAGCACGGGCAACAGGCGGTCGGCAGCCTGCTCGCCAAACTGCTCGGTAAGCCACGCGTGAAAGTGGGAGGGAATATTGGTGGCATTGACATAGGTGATGTTCCACGCCATATCCATGAAGAGCGAGAGCTGGTAAGCCACGGTGCGTGGATTGTCAATCCGGGCTACCCATTCGTGGCGGGCACCCTGGTCATAAGCGGTCTTCATCTCAGCATAAATGCGACCGGGCTGGGTAGAGGGGAGCCAGCGCTCACCAATCTCCATACACTTGGCGCCCCGTCCGTCGCAGTCGGCATGGCGCAGCAGATTGCCACGGAGTCGCAGGAGAAGCTGGTGGAGGCGGTGACTGTCGAGGCCATGGCCCTGGGCGACGAAGCCACGCCGCGCCACCGAGGGCCACTGGATGGTGAGGTAGTCGGAAGCGAGAGCGAGATAGTGGCGGCGCAGGGGAGTGACATCGCCCCACCACGCCCACGGCGAGACACCCGCAAGGCGCGAGAGTTCAAGGATGCCATAGGCAGTGCCATTGGCATTGCTGCCCAGCACCACGATATGTCCGCCCTCGACACAGATGGCAAAGGCATCGTCTTTGGCGATGATACGGTCGATAGGCACCTGGCGTCGCTGGAGCCGCCGGAAGTCCTTGTCGCGCATCTTGTCGAGCTCGAAAATCTCTATCACAGCCCCCGCACGATGCTCGGCTCGATGGCCGGTGACGGCGCGCATATCTTCGGCAAACATATTGAGCGCCATATCGACTACGCCCGTTCGCTTGCCCACAAAACTATATTCCACGCTGCCTCGCCCGCTGTACCAGACCACGTCCTTGGCCCACGAGGCAAGCACGAAGCAGCATAATAAGATGGTAAGTATATTCCTTTTCATTGAATACAAAGGTAGTATAAGCTGGGCGAAATACAAAACAAACTTGAGGTTTTTCTATTCGACCTCTTTAATCTTTACGGCAAGCGGCGTGAGGACAGGCTGCGTCTCAACAATGCCAAACGAAAAAACTTTTGATTTTTCTTTGCATTGTCTTCGACTTGCACTACTTTACAGCGGCGCCGTGAAGGTAGGCGGCACCTCAAGAATAAAAATAAACGAGTTTATTTTGTATTCTCTTCGGTTTGCACTATTTACGGCTCCCGCCGTGAAGGTAGGCGGCACCTCAAGAATAAAAATAAACGAGTTTATTTTGTATTCTCTTCGGTTTGCACTACCTTTGGATAAGGTAGGCTGCGTCTCAACAATGCCAAATGAAAAAACTTTTGTTTTTTCTTTGCATTGTCTTCGACTTGCACTACCTTTGCACATACATAATTATATATAATGGATAATAAGAAAGCTACGTTAGAATTGGGAACGAAGCCAGTAGGGCGGCTGCTGTGGCAGTTTGCCTTGCCAGCTATCATTGCCATGACCGCCTCGTCGCTCTACAATATCGCCGACCGCGTGTTCTTGGGACAGGTAGTAGGTCCGCTCGCCATATCGGGACTGGCCATCACGCTGCCCTTCATGAACCTCTCGGGAGCCTTCGGTGCCGCCATCGGCGTGGGAGCCTCGACCTCTATCTCCGTGAAATTGGGGCAGCGCGACTATGGTGTCGCCGAGAACCTGCTGGGCAATACCATTACGCTCAACCTGCTGGTGGGTATCGGACTTGGTGCCCTGTGTCTTATATTCCTCGACCCCATACTCTACTTCTTCGGCGCCAGCGAGGCCACTATCCCCTACGCCCGCGACTATATGCAGATAATACTCGTGGGCAATGCCGTGACCCACATGTATCTGGGTATGAACGCCGTGCTGCGGTCGGCAAGCAAGCCACGACAGGCTATGAACGCCACCATCTTCACGGTGGTGATGAACATACTGCTCGACGCGCTCTTCATCTGGGTCTTCGGTTGGGGCATACGCGGTGCGGCGTGGGCCACGGTAATCTCGCAGACGATAGCGCTGTGCTACCAGATGCGCATCTTTGCCAACAAGAACGAGCTGCTCCACCTGGAGCGTGGCATATACAGACTCAAAGCCAATCTGGTAAAGAATATCATCGCGATAGGCATCTCGCCCTTCCTCATGCAGAGCTGCGCCTGCGTGGTGGTGATATTCCTCAACAACCAACTGGTGCGCTACGGTGGCGACCTGAGTGTGGGTGCCTACGGCATAGCCAACAGCATAGCCTTCATCTTCGTTATGTTTATCATAGGCCTCAACCAGGGCATGCAACCCATAGCAGGATATAACTACGGCAGCCGACAGATAGACCGTCTGGTACGAGTATACCACCTATCGGTAATGGCGGCTACGGCAATCATGGCGGTGGGATGGCTGATAGCCATGTTTGTGCCCCATCTCTGTGCCCGCATGTTTACCACCGACCCTACGCTCATCGACATGTCGGCACGCGCCATACGCATCATGATGCTGGTATTCCCCTTTGTGGGCTACCAGATAGTGACGACCAACCTCTTCCAGTGTATCGGCATGGTGAAGATAAGTATCTTCCTCTCGCTGTCGCGACAGATGCTCTTCCTGTTGCCGCTCATCGGCGTGCTGCCCCTGTTCTGGGGCATCGGCGGAGTGTGGTATGCCATGCCCATCTCTGACTTCATGGCAACTATCGCCACCTTTGTCATCATGAAGATATATATCAGCAAACTAAAGAATAGCAACCCCGTAGCCACTAACAATCATGGACAATAACAACATCATCATCACCATAGGCCGGCAGATAGGCAGTGGTGGAAGCGCCATCGCCAAGATGCTCGCCGAGGAGTTCGGCGCACGCCTCTACGACAAGGAGATACTCAACCTGGCAGCACGCGAAAGCGGCTTCTGCGAAGAGTTCTTTGAAGAGAACGACGAGAAGAAGGGTTTCTTCAAGACCGCACTGCAGTTTCACTTCCCTCTCTTCACGCGCAACAGCTACTACAACACCGACTTCAACCAGGAGAACCTGTACCTCTTCCAGTGTGATGCCATACGCAAGGCTGCCTCGGAGGGCAGCTGCGTGTTCGTGGGCCGCACCGCCGACTATGTGCTGCGCGATATGGACAATGTGGTCAACGTGTTTGTAAGTGCCGACCTCGACACCCGCATTGCCGAGATAGCCCGCCGCCGCAACATCAGCGACGACGAAGCCCGCAAGTATATCAGCGAGGGCGAAAGCCGACGGGCGTCGTACTACAACTACTACACGGGCAAGCAGTGGGGACACTGTGAGAGCTACGACCTCTGCATCAACGCCGGACGGTTGGGCCACGAGGCTGCCACCAAACTGATAGCCGACTACGCAAGACAGGTGATGGGACAGGCAAACGACAAGAGCCATGAGTAAGCGGATAGGCATCATCAGCGATACCCACGGATGCTGGGACGACAAGTACGAGACCTATCTCGGCGACTGCGACGAGATATGGCACGCCGGCGACATAGGCACCACCGAACTGGCAGACCAGTTTGAGGCCATGCGCCCCGTCTTCCGCGCCGTCTGCGGCAACTGCGACGGCGGCGACCTGCGTCGGCGCTATCCCGAGAGGCTGCGGTTCAAGTGTGAAGATGTGGACGTGCTCATCAAGCATATCGGCGGCTATCCGGGCCACTATGACCGCTCGGTCTTCAGTTCGCTCGTGGCTATGCCGCCCAAACTCTTCGTAGCCGGACACTCCCATATCCTCAAGGTGCAGTATGACCGCACGCTGGGAATGCTCCACATCAATCCCGGAGCAGCCGGTATGCAGGGCTGGCACGTAGACCGCACGCTGGTAAGGCTCACTATCGACGGCGACAAGATGAGCGACTGCGAAGTGATAACCCTCAATGATAGAAAACAACGATAAACCAACTAAAAAACATACCGATATGAAGACTTACCTTGTCACGGGAGCCGCCGGGTTCATCGGCGCCAATTTCATCAAGTATCTACTCTATAAGAAGTATGCCAACGACGACATACGCGTGGTGGTGCTCGATGCCCTCACCTATGCCGGCAACCTCGGCACCATCAAAGACGACATCGACAATCGTCGTTGCTTCTTTGTCAAGGGCGACATACGCGACCGGGAGCTCGCCGACAGACTCTTCAGCGAATACGATATAGACTATGTGGTAAACTTTGCCGCCGAGAGCCATGTGGACCGCTCTATCGAAGACCCGCAGCTCTTCCTGAGTGTGAACATCCTGGGCACGCAGAACCTGCTCGACGCCGCCCGCCGTGCGTGGGTTACCGGACGCGACAGCCAGGGTTATCCGGCATGGAAGCCGGGCAAGCGCTTCCATCAGGTTGCCACCGACGAGGTGTATGGCTCGCTGGGCGCAGAAGGCTACTTCACCGAGGAGACCCCACTCTGCCCCCACAGTCCCTACTCGGCGTCCAAGACCTCGGCCGACCTCTTTGTGATGGCTTACCGCGACACCTACCACATGCCCGTGTCAATCACCCGCTGTTCCAACAACTACGGCCCCTATCACTTCCCCGAGAAGCTGATACCCCTCATCATCAACAACATCCTCGAAGGCAAGCCGCTGCCCGTCTATGGCGAGGGCCTCAACGTGCGCGACTGGCTCTACGTGGAAGACCACTGCAAGGCGATAGACCTGGTGGTGCGCCAGGGTCGTGAGGGCGAGATATACAATGTGGGCGGTCACAACGAGATGCGCAACATCGACATCGTGAAGCTCATCATCAGCACCATCCATGACATGATGGCCGAAGACAAGCAGCTGCGCAAGGTGCTGCGCAAGCAGGTAATCGGCGACGACGGCGAGATAAGCATAGACTGGATTAACGACAGCCTCATCACCCACGTGGCCGACCGACTGGGCCACGACCAGCGCTACGCCATCGACCCCACCAAAATCAAGAATGAACTGGGATGGTACCCAGAAACCCGCTTTGCCGACGGCATCGTCAAGACCATCCGCTGGAACCTCGAGAACCAGGAGTGGATTAAAGACGTCACATCGGGAGACTATCAGAAATACTACGAACAAATGTATGGCAACCGTGGATAATTACACCTTATTATATATATGACAATGAAAAAGATAATGCTGCTCGGCTCGGGCGAGTTGGGCAAAGAATTGGTAATAGCTGCCAAGAGAGCCGGTCTCTACGTGGTGGCGTGTGACAGATACGACAACGCTCCCGCCATGCAGGTGGCCGACGAGAGAGAGATATTCAGCATGCTCGACGGCGATGCCCTCGCTGCCGCCGTGGCGCGCCACAACCCCGACATCATCGTGCCCGAAATAGAAGCCATACGCACCGAGCGACTCTTCGACTTCGAGGCGCAGGGCATACAGGTGGTTCCCAGCGCCAAGGCAGTAAACTACACGATGAACCGACGCGCCATACGCGACTTGGCATCAAGAGAGCTGGGTCTGCGCACCGCCAAATACTTCTACGCCAAGACCTTTGAAGAGTTCAAGAGCGCTGCCGACGCCATAGGGTTCCCCTGCGTGGTCAAGCCGTTGATGAGCTCGTCGGGGCACGGCCAGAGCTACGTGCACAATGACGACGAACTACAGCAGGCGTTTACCGAAGCGATGGAGGGAAGCCGTGGCGACGTGCGCGAGGTCATCATCGAAGAGTTTATCGACTTCGACAGCGAGTTTACCCTGCTCACCGTCACTCAGAAAAACGGCAAGACGCTCTTCTGCCCGCCCATCGGACACGTGCAGAAGGGCGGCGACTACCGCGAGAGTTGGCAACCCTACCAGATAGCACCACAGGCACTGGAGCAGGCACAGCACATGGCTGCCGAGGTGACACGCGCGCTGACAGGCTATGGCCTCTGGGGCGTGGAGTTCTTCCTGACCAAGCAGGGCGAGGTAATCTTCTCTGAGCTGTCGCCCCGTCCCCACGACACCGGCATGGTCACCCTCGCCCACACCACCAATCTGAGCGAGTTTGAGCTGCATCTGCGCGCCTTTATGGGTTGGAATATCCCCGCCATCCACCTCGAACACGCCGGCTGTTCGGCCGTGATACTCTCGCCGACGGAGTCTTGCCAACCGCTCGACTACCACTTCGACGAGGCTATGGAGGAAGACCGCACCCGTCTGCGTATCTTCTGCAAGCCCGAAGCCCACGTAGGCCGCCGTATGGGTGTCGCCCTCTGCTATGGAGAGGTGGGCGACGACATCGACCGCCTGCGCGAGAAAGCCAAGCGTGTGGCCAAGACCGTGCTGGGCACCGACCCTTATATGAAAAAGTAAGATGATAGGAAAGATAATCAGCCTGAGCAAGATAGCCGACCCTCGGGGCAACCTCTCCGTGGCCGAGCAGATGAAGGATATCCCCTTCGAGGTAAGCCGAGTCTACTGGACCTACGACATCCCTGCCGGCAGCCATCGTGGAGGTCATGCCCACCGCCACTGCCGTGAGTTCATCATCGCTGTGAGCGGCGCGTTCAGCGTAAGCCTTGACAATGGTACCGAGCGCGAGACCTATCAGCTCAACCGTCCTTACCAGGGGCTACTGGTAGACACCGGTATCTGGCGCACTCTCGACGATTTCTCATCGGGAACCGTATGCCTGGTGCTTGCCGAAGACCCCTACGACGAGGCCGATTATATCTATGACTACGAAGAATACCTGCAGAGCAGACGATGAGATGTTTGAGATAAGAAGATATACCGCCGACGACCGCAAGAGCTGGGACGGCTACGTGCGCCGTGCACGCAACGCCACCTTCCTCTTTGAGCGCAACTATATGGAGTATCACGCCGACCGCTTTGATGACTGGTCGCTGATGTTCTATCGCCAAGGCAGGCTCTACGCCCTGCTCCCCGCCCACCGTCGCGACACCACGCTTATCTCTCATTATGGCCTCACTTATGGCGGACTCATTATGGACATCCATGTCACCATAAGCGACACCTGCCAGCTCTTCGCCTGTCTCAACGACTATCTGCGCCACGAGGGCTTTACCCGTGTGCTCTACCGCCCCATCCCCTGGATTTATCATGTTCATCCCTCCGAGGAAGACCTCTATGCCATCTTCTGGCAATGTCATGCCCGGCTCGCCCTCCGCAACATCGGCACCGCCATCAGCATGCCCCAGCATCTGCGCTGGCGCAAAGACCATCTGCGGCGGTTGCGAAAAGCCCACGAGAACGGCGTGACCGTGAGGGCCAATGCGTCCATAGCCGAGTTCTGGCCTATACTCACCGACAACCTGCACAAGCGCTTTGACGCCAAACCTGTGCATACGCTCGACGAGATGCTCCTGCTGCAGAGCCGGTTTCCCGACAACATCATCCAGTACAGCGCCTACCGCGAGGGGCACATCATCGGCGGCATCACCTTCTACATCTCGCAACAGGTGGTGCACGGCCAGTACAGCGGAACCAACGACGAGGGCAAGGAGTATGGAGCCATGGAGGCTATCTACGAACAGGTCATGTACCAGGACTACAAGGACTGGCCCTACCTCGACTTCGGCAGTTCTACCGAGGAGCAAGGCAGCGTCATCAACGCCGGACTCATCGCCCACAAGGAGGGCTATGGCGGCCGGGGTGTGGTCTACGACACTTATGAATGGGAGTTATGATAGAATACTTGAACCTGAAACGGATGACGGCGATGCATGCCGACGAAATCGCGCAGGCGGTGACCGGCGTGGTCAATGGCGGACGCTACCTGCAAGGCGATGCCACGCGGGAGTTTGAGCACGACTATGCCCGGTATATCGGCACGCGCCACTGCATAGGCTGCGGCAACGGGCTGGATGCGCTCACGCTGATACTGCGCGCCTATATCGAGCTGGGACGACTGGCCGAAGGCGACGAGGTAATCGTGCCTGCCAACACCTATATCGCCTCGATACTCGCCGTGACCGAAAACCGGCTCAAGCCTATCCTGGTAGAGCCCGACATAACCACCTACAACATCGACGCCAACCTGATAGAGCAGGCCATCACTCCCCGCACCCGCGCAGTGCTCATCGTGCACCTCTATGGCCGATGTGCCTACTCCCCGCAGATAGCCGCAATATGCCGCCGACACGGGTTGCTGCTGATAGAAGACAACGCCCAAGCCCACGGATGCCGCTTCGGCGACGTGCACACCGGTGCCCTGGGCGACGCAGCCGGACACTCGTTCTACCCAGGCAAGAACCTGGGCGCCCTGGGCGATGCCGGAGCCGTGACCACCGATGACGACCGTCTGGCAGCGACCGTCAGAGCCATTGCCAACTATGGCAGCCATAAGAAATATGTATTTGATTACTGCGGACGCAACAGCCGTATCGACGAGATACAGGCGGCGGTGCTCCGCGTGAAGCTCCGCTATCTGGACCGTGACAACCAGCGTCGCAAGGATATAGCCCGCTATTATCTGGACCATATCCACAACACGCTTGTCGCTCTCCCTGCGGATAGAAACAATGACAGCGTATGGCATATATTCCCCATACGCTGCAATGACCGTGATGCGTTGGCGCTGCACCTCCTCCAACGGGGTATCCAGACGCTTATCCACTATCCCATCGCTCCACACCGCCAACGCTGTTATCTTGCGTGGAGCCATCTCTCACTGCCCATCACCGAGCAGATACATGCCCAGGAACTGAGTCTGCCGCTGGCACCTTATCTCTCAGACGAGGAGTGCCGGCAGGTAGCCGAGGCCGTCAGCGACTACTCGCCATCAAACGGGAACAGACCGTAGAGCTCGGCGTCGATATTGTCGGTGATGGTCTTGAAGTCTTCCACGCTGTTCTCAAACTGCAGAGTGTCGCCATCCACAATCATGAGCTTGCCCTTATAACCGGCAATCCATTCCTCGTATCTCTTGTTGAGACCCTCGAGATAGTCGATGCGGATGGAGCGCTCGAAGTCGCGTCCGCGCTTCTGGATATGCGACACCAGGGTAGGTATGGACGAGCGGATGTAAATCATCAGGTCGGGCAACTTGACAAGCGACATCATCAGGTCGAAGAGGTCGGTGTAGTTGTCAAAGTCGCGGTCGCTCATCATCCCCATATCGTGGAGGTTGGGCGCAAAGATGCGCGCGTCTTCAAAGATGGTGCGGTCCTGGATGATGGTGTCCTGGCTCTTGGCTATCTCCACCACGTCGCGGAAACGCTTGTTGAGGAAATAGATCTGAAGGTTGAACGACCAGCGGTCCATATCGGCGTAGTAATCGGCCAGATAGGGATTGTTGTCGACGGGCTCGAAATGGGGAATCCACCCATATCGCTTGGCGAGCTTCTTGGTAAGCGTGGTCTTACCGCTGCCTATGTTTCCGGCTATTGCTATATGCATAGTTGTATAGAGTTTTTATTCGTTGTCTTTGAATGGAAGTGTACCCAGTTCCAGCGCGCTGTCCACGCGCTCGATGATGCGGGCAAACTTGTCGGGGTCGTGCTGGAAGTCGTTGTCGTCGGCCTCTACCACCAGCACCTTGCCCTTATACTTGTTGAAGATAAAGTCCTCGTAACGCTGGTTGAGGTTCTTGAGATACTCCAGCTGCATCGTCTGCTCATAGGCACGGCCACGCTTTTGGATGTTCTTCACCAGATGGGGCACCGAGGCGCGCAGATAAATCATCAGGTCGGGCAGCTGGGCCACGTCGGTCATAATCTCAAACAGTTCCATATAGGTCTCATAGTCCCTGTCTGAGAGGTTGCCCATATCCCGGTTGTTGGCGGTAAACACATAGACGCCCTCATAGATGGAGCGGTCTTGCACGACGGTTCTGTCGCTCTTGCGTATCTCCAACAGGTCGCGGAAACGCTGTTTGAGGAAATACACTTCAAGACAGAACGACCATCGGGCTATGTCCTTATAATAGTCCTCAAGGTAAGGATTGATATCCACCGGCTCGAAGCGTGGTATCCATCCATAATGTTTTGCCAACATTGTGGTAAGCGTCGTCTTGCCGCTACCTATATTGCCTGCTATCGCTATATGCACGTTAGTGTAGGTTTTTATCGTGGTTATTGATAAATCTGTACTGCCCGGCGCCATCTCTATTGGCGCAAACGCTGTGCAAAGATAACCATTTATATATAAAAAAAGGTAGCGGAATAGAAAAAAAATTAAAAACAGTCTACCAATCGGGATATTATATTTATCTTTGTAATCGTAACAGAGTACATTATTCACCATTAAACCTTATAGATATGAAGAAAATCAATGTCACCGTCGTAGCATGGTTGCTTCTGGGCAGCCTCACCATGAGTTCGTGTATCGGCTCGTTCACCCTCTTCAACAAGTTTGCCAAGTGGGAAACGCAGATGACCAGCAACAAGTATGTCAACGCCATCGTGGGCTTCATCATCACTCCCTTCGTGGGCTCGGTATGCCTCTTGGGCGACGCGCTGCTGTTCAATACCATTGAGTTCTGGAGTGGCAGCAACCCCATCGCCGACATCGGAAAGACACGCACCATCATGGGTCAGGACGGACGCTACTATGCCGTGACCACCCTCAAGGACGGATATGAAATCAAGGCACCTACAGGCGAGGTGACCAATCTGAAATACAACAAGAAGAACAACTCATGGACCATGGAGCAGAACGGTGACGTGAAGGAAATCTTCCGCTTCAACGACGACGGCACCATCATGGCTACCGTCAACGGCGAGCCTCGCACCTACACCCTCGACGAAGCCGGAGTATACCAGGCACGCATGGATGCCAACGAGGGCATGTATTTTGCCGTGAGATAGAGTCACACCCTCTACATACAGACCATCTGGAGCAGCCCACCGCCACTGGCAGAGGCTGCTCCTTTTGGTTTCAGGCACATAGAGCCTAAACAAATGTCCCACTCTCTGTCATGGAGAGTGGGACATTCGGATATGGAGGCACTGCCGTCCATACGGGGGTACCCTTCGGCGGTGAAGGATTTAATCGGTGGTGTCGGCGATATCGACATCGTCGAAGTCTGCATCGTCTTCGTCATCTTCGATGATGTCCTCGGGCACGGGCAGCTGACGGTCTATCACCGCATTGAAGGAGACAATGGTCTCGCTACGCGACAGGCCCAGCGGCTGCAGACGGTCATGGATAATGTTGAGCAGATCATGGTTGGTACGGGCATAGAGCTTGATAAACATGTCATAGCCACCCGTGGTGTAGTGACACTCGGTCACCTCGGGTATCATTCTCAACTTCTCGACCACATCATCAAAGGTGGCGGGGTCCTTCAGGTAAAGGCCCACATAAGCACAAGTCTCATAACCCAGCTTTTCGGGGTCGATTACGTACTTGGAGCCCTTGATTAAGCCCATCTTTGTCATCTTTGCAATGCGCTGATGGATGGCAGCGCCACTCACATTACAGATACGGGCGACCTCGAGGAAAGGCATGCGTGCGTTATCGGCCACCAAGTTCAGGATCTTCTTGTCCAGTAAGTCTAAATTACGATATGCCATAGCAAGTTATATTTTACTTGCAAAGGTACTAATTTTTACCGCAATTTACTCTGTTTTCACGCAAAAAAGTTACAAAATAACAGCGTTAACGTTTTTTATCATTGGCAGTATAGATAACTCTCGTGGCATGGGCGCGACGAAGAGCGTCCTTGACCTGGCGCAGCAGACTCATAGGGATATGGCGGTCGGCTTTGATGACGACCAGATGGCGCTGCTGCTCAGCGGGCGTCATGCGGCTGCGCTCGGCAGCCACGAGGGCCGACAGCTGACTGGCATCGACCATCCTGTCGCCCAACTGTATCTGGGGCTGGGCGCCAGGCCGCTCTATGGGTGTTCCCACGTAGATATAGGTCACACACTGGCGACTCTGCTGGCGGGAGAGGTGAGTGCCCTGGGGCACATCATAGCGCACACGCACGGCATTGGTCTGCATGTGGGTCACTATCATAAAGAAGAAGAGCACGGTGAATATCAGGTCGGGCAGAGACGAGGTGTTCAGCTCGGGCACTTCACGGCGGCGGCGACGGATGATGCTCATGGGCGACTACCTCCTTTCTCCATATAGTTTTCGACGATGCGCTGCGGACAAGCCTGTCTCACCTGGTCGCGCTCGGCGGCGGTGCAGCCCTTCATGGGGCGCCCATAGCGTCGGCGGGCTTCGGCGTCGCGCAGCTGGCGGTAGGCTTCGACGATGCTGTTCTGCAGCTGGAAGTAAGACTGATACTCGGCATCGGGGTCTATGTCGATGGCGATGATATGGCGCAGCCCCCGGCTCGTCACATGCTGCTCCACGCGCGCTGCGACATCCTTGTCGGCCACAGGCTTGCCATCTACTGTCACCGTGCCATTGGCAGCCAGCGCGAAGGTGAGCACGTCGCGGCGGTCCACCTCGGTCGGGGTCTGCTCGGCAGGCTCCATAGGCGGCAGCTGGCGCACCAGGCCCTTGTTCTGGTCCATCGACGTGGTGACCAGAAAGAAGATGAGCAGCACAAACGAGATGTCGGCTGTCGAGGTGGTATTGAGGCCGAACGAGCGGCGGTGACGACGGGCAAACATGATGGTTTTCTATCTTTTTTCTTTGACTCTCCTGTTCTTGACTACTGCCACGGCGACCACGGCAGCCACGATGAGCGCCGTGCCGGCGTAGATGAACATATCGGCGACTCTCAGCCACAGTCTGTCGGCAAAGCGGGCACCGTTGGCCATGATGGGGGCGCTGCTGCCCAGGGCAAAGCCTATCGCCAGCAGAGCCACCGTGCCGAGAACCACCGCCATCATGATGCGGCGTGCAGGGATGCCGTTGGTCAGAGGCTGCGACTTCACGCCACGACGGCGCACTACCATCAGCCACAGGGCGGCGACGACGGCAGCCACCATCGTCAGCTCTACAAAGGCGATGAGCAGCGGGGTGAGCAGCGGCGCGCTGAAGGTGGGGTCGGTAGCCAGCGGCAGGTCATAGCCGATGAGCATAAAGAGGGCATAGACCACCACAGCCAGACCTATCACTGCATAGAGCGCCAGGCGTGAGAGGGCTTCGGTAGGTTTGCTTCCGGTCTTCATGCTTGACCTCCTTTGTGTCGGGCTATGATGTCGAGCAGAGAGATGACGCTCTCCTCCATCTGGCAGGTGAGATGGTCTATCTTGGAGAGGATAAGGTTGTAGAACACCTGCAGCACCAACGCCACAATGATACCGAAGATAGTGGTGATGAGGGCCACGCGCATACCCGATGCCACGATGGCGGGACTGATGTCGCCGGCGGCCTGGATTTGGTCAAACGCCATCACCATGCCGATGACGGTGCCGAGAAATCCCAGCGAGGGTGCCATGGCGATAAACAGCACTATCCACGAGCAGCCGCGCTCGAGCTTGGCGGCCTGCACGCTGCCATAAGCCACGAGTGTGCGCTCGATATTGTCCATAGGCTCTGCCATGCGCGAGAGTCCCTGGGCGCAGAGGGCTGCCACGGGGCCACGGGTGGTGGTGCAGAGTTCACGGGCGCCATCGATGTCGCCGCCTTCCACCTTGTCCTTGATGTCGGTCATGAGTCGCTTGGCGTCCACCTCGGAGAGTCCGAGGTAGATGATGCGCTCGATGCAGAACGCCAGGCCCAGCACCAGGGCGAGGGCGACGAGCGACATAAACCCGGCATTGCCCTCGATAAACTTGGTCTTGAGCATCTGGTGGAAGCTGGGTGCCTCGTCGTCGGCAATGGCCTGCAGGTCATCGGCGCCGGCTGTCAGCGAGTCGGTGGCGGCGAGGGTGGTATCGGCTGCTGCCGCCTCGGCGGCAGCAAGGCTATCGGCGGTCTGCGCCGTCGTGGGCACAGCCATCATGAGCATCAGGGCCATGCAGAGCCCCAGTATCTTTGTCATTGTCTTCATCATATATATATTAATAAGGTGCAAAAGTAGCGGTTTTGCCACGACAGACCAAGATTTTTTGTATAATCTTTGTAAACACGCCCATTTTTTTATTTCGCCGACAGAGACTGTCCACGCGTGGCGGGGGCACGGCGCAAAGGTAGCGCAGCAGCCCTCTATCTTCATTTCCAACTGCGAATTATTGATTGCAGGCCGCGCCACAATCATATCAAACCACGCTTTCACCATTTCACGCCTCGAAGTTAGGTTGGGGATGGTTGCCATAAGGATGAGATAGATACAAAAAGCCGTAGCGTCTTCTGAAGGCTTCGCCTTTGTGGCTATGGCGCCGCCGACAGTCGGAAAACAAGTTTTCCTTCGTGTCACCACCGCCACAACCACAGTCATGCGGGGCATGACTTCAGAAGACACCACGGGGCAAAAAGCGGCCGACGGCCGTAAAAAAAGTCCGGCTACGCCGGTAAAAAAACAGACGCTTACTATCCTTGCCAAAGGAAAGAAGAAGATAGGCAAGGGCCTGCCAATGCAGCCTTCCAGGCATGTTTTTTTCCCTTACGCTGGCAAGCATGAACCCAGACAGGCTGTGACGGTTATCACTATCGTCGACACCTCACGCTGCGGCTTGTCAGAAAGCTGTTATCGTCAAGTCGGTCTTATCGTAATAGAACTTATAGATTGTCGCATGGGGATAACTATGAAAGTTGACGATAATACCTATAGGATATTGAGTGCCAAGCATGTAAGAAAACAACTGTTGATACTCTTTGGACGTCAAGTTCTCAAGGGCTTTACATTCGATGATGACATTGCCGCGCTTGTTGGGAACCACATAATCCATCTTCAGAAACGAAGAGAGGCTGTGGCCTTTGTAGACAGGATGATGGCGGTGCTCCTTCCATGCTGGGATACCTGCCTCGGAAAAGGCAACACCCAACGCTTCCTGGTAGATATACTCAGGCATACCTATTGGCAACTCTTTATACACATCCTGTATGACGCCAACGATGTCATACACATACTTCTGCAACTGAGCCTTGAACTCTGGGTCTAAAGTGGTTTTTGCCTTGACTATCATGATTGTATTATTGTCAGCTGCAAAGATAATGGATAGTTTGCAGACTAAAGAACATGAAACAGATTATTTGTTTTCTATGGCAGCAAACTAAATGAGGATGGGGATGGCTGCCATAAGGATGAGGTAGACACAAAAAGCCGTAGAGTCTTCTGAAGGCTTCGCCTTTGTGGCTATGGCGCCGCCGACAGTCGGAAAACAAGTTTTCCTTCGTGTCACCACCGCCACAACCACAGTCATGCGGGGCATGACTTCAGAAGACACCACGGGGCAAAAAGCGGCCGACGGCCGTAAAAAAAGTCCGGCTACGCCGGTAAAAAAACAGACGCTTACTGTCCTTGCCAAAGGAAAGAAGAAGATAGGCAAGGGCCTGCCAATGCAGTCTTCCAGGCAGGTCGGCGCAACATGGGGAAGACGGGAGAGAACATACACGAAAGCAGCTGTTTTTGTACCGGCGACTGCCGGACTTTTTTTACCGCCAAAGGCGGACTTTTTGTTTTTGCGGCTTTTCAGCCTGCCGACAGGCAGGCGCGGATGAGGGTGGCGGCGAATGGCCGAGAGCGTGCTCTCGACGACATTGCCGACACCCACAAACGCAAAGGGCGCAGCCCTGAAAAACCGCAAATCTTTTTGTATCTATATCAAGCTGATTATGCATACTACAACCGCCAGCAACACTTTTTTCTTGTCATTTAGACTGACTATGTCTATAATTATACGTACCCTTACGGCCGTATATGCAAAAAGATATAACAAAACGGAGTGAAATGATAGTTTGATGACCAAAGAACATGTAACAGATCATTTGTTTTCTATGGCAGCAAACGAAATGAGGATGGGGATGGTTGCCATAAGGATGAGATAGATACAAAAAGCCGTAGAGTCTTCTGAAGGCTTCGCCTTTGTGGCTATGGCGCCGCCGACAGTCGGAAAACAAGTTTTCCTTCGTGTCACCACCGCCACAACCACAGTCATGCGAGGCATGACTTCAGAAGACACCACGGGGCAAAAAGCGGCCAACGGCCGTAAAAAAAGTCCGACTACGCCAGTAAAAAAACAGACGCTTACTGTCCTTGCCAAAGGAAAGAAGAAGATAGGCAACGGCCTGCCAATACAGCCTTCCAGGCAGGGCGGCGCAACATGGGGAAGACGGGAGAGAACCTACACGAAAGCAGCTGTTTTTGTACCGGCGGCAGCCGGACTTTTTTTACCGCCAAAGGCGGACTTTTTGTTTTTGCGGCTTTTCAGCCTGCCGACAGGCAGGCGCGGATGGGGGTGGCGGCGAATGTCCGAGAGCGTGCTCTCGACGACATTGCCGACAGCCACAAACGCAAAGGGCGCAGCCCTGAAAAGCCGCAAATCTTTTTGTATCTATATCACGCTGATTATGCATACTACAACCGCCTGCGACACAAGTAGTCCATTGTGGATGGTACGCACCCTTGATAACTCTGTAGGAGTAGCTGCTGCTTGTGGGCTCCTTGTTTGCAGTTGTTTTTGTACCGGCGACAGCCGGACTTTTTTTACCGCCAAAGGCGGACTTTTTGTTTTTGCGGCTTTTCAGCCTGCCGACAGGCAGGCGCGGATGGGGATGGCGGCGAATGGCCGAGAGCGTGCTCTCGACGACATTGCCGACACCCACAAACGCAAAGGGCGCAGCCCTGAAAAACCGCAAATCTTTTTGTATCTATATCACGCTGATTATGCATACTACAACCGCCTGCGACACTTTTTTCTTGCCATTTAGACTGACTATGTCTATAATTATGCGTACCTTTGCACCCATATATATAATAAGGTATGGCAAAACGGAGTGAAATATTGCTGGAAAAGATACGCATGGGCAACGCAATGACCATGCACGAGAAGTTGAGGTTGATTGTCGACCTCAGCGTACCGTCCATTCTGGCACAAATCACCACCGTACTCATGTTCTTCATCGACGCCGCCATGGTGGGACACCTCGGTGCGGCAGCCTCTGCCAGCATCGGACTCATCGAGTCGACCACCTGGCTCATGGGCAGTGTGATGGGAGCGGTATCTACCGGCTTCTCTGTCCAGGTGGCCCACTTCATCGGAGCCAACGACTTCGTGAGGGCACGCCAGGTATTCCGCCATGCCCTGGTGTGTGGCGCCGTGGTCAGCATGATGATACTGCTGGTGGGCGTTACCATCCACGGAGCACTACCCTACTGGCTGGGAGGCGGAGAGGACATCGCCGGCGACTCGTCGGCCTACTTCCTCATCTTCTCGTTGGCCATGCCCTTTATCCTGCTGTTCCACCTCAACTCAGCCATGCTCAAGAGTACGGGCAATATGCACATCCCCAGTCTGCTGAGCATCACGATGTGCATACTGGATGTGGTGTTCAACTACTTCTTCATCTACATCCTCGAACTCGGCGTACGCGGTGCCGCCATGGGCACCTTCTGCGCCTTTGCCATCATCTCGCTCACCATGATGTGGGTTGCCACGAGGCGCAACCGCATCCTCGCCCTGCGCCAGGACACCGCCCCCTTCACCTGGGTATGGCTCTATGTGCGCAACGCCCTGCGCGTGGGTCTTCCCATAGCCATCCAGTCGGCGCTGATGAGTGGTGCCCAGGTGGTAAGCACACTGATAGTGGCGCCATTGGGCAACGTGGCCATCGCCGCCAACTCGTTTGCCATCACTGCCGAGAGCCTCTGCTATATGCCGGGCTATGGTATCGGCGACGCAGCGTCGACACTGGTGGGCCAGACCTATGGAGCGCGACGCGCAGACCTGTGCCGCAACTTCGCCTATATGACCGTGGCACTGGGCATGGGCGTGATGGCAGTGATGGGTGTGGTGATGTATGTCTTCGCCCCCGAGATGATAGGCATGCTGTCGCCCGTCGAAGAGATACGCCGCCTCGGCACCGAGGTGCTGCGCATCGAGGCTTTTGCTGAACCTTTCTTCGCCGCTTCTATCGTCACCTACAGCGTGTGTGTGGGTGCCGGCGACACCATCAAACCCGCTCTGCTCAACCTGGTTTCGATGTGGTGCGTGCGTCTGACGCTTGCTGCCCTGCTCGCCCCCACCTATGGGTTGCGCGGCGTATGGGTTGCCATGGCGATAGAGCTCACTTTCCGTGGTACTATATTCCTCTTCCGCCTCTTCAAAGGCAGATGGATGAGGGGCCTCGCTACCGTCTGACAAGTCTATCGATAGCCATGTGCGCAAATATTGCGCAACTTTTTTTGACGAAAATCAAAAAAAATAAAGAAAACACTATTATATTTCACAGATTTTTAGTAGATTTGCTCACAAATTGTAGTTATTCTGTCATGAAAGACAGTGCAACCGCAATTGAAGACAGTTCGCCCGCACACCGGGAGAACTCCAACTAACGTGAATATAAACTGATAATTAATAACTTAAACGAGTAATAATATGGACAAAACATTACGCAGCTCCTTATTGGATGGCTTACAGGGAGTAAAGCACGCGTACGTAAAGCCATGCGTGAAGACTCGCGGAATTGAGGCAGACAGCCTGCTTAACACTTCCGTAGAATCTACTGTTGACCCAGGAAATACCGACCACGAAGGTGGCGGCGCTCTTGCACCTAAGGACAACTTTAATTTATGGGAGGACTAACAATGATGAAGAAATTGATGTTTCTCGTTGCCATGGTTGCCGGCTTTTTCGCATCATGTACAGACAACACCGTAGTAGACAACAATCAGGACGAAGGCGCCAAGAAGATGAAGCTGTCTATCAACGCCAGCGTTGCCGGCTCACGTGTAGGATTCACTCCCAATGGCGAGGGCCTGAAGGGCTCGTTCCAGGAGGGCGACTATATGATGGTATATTTCCGCAAGGCTAATGGCGAATGGCTCAACAAGACCTGCGTGCTCAACTATGAGCCCGGTACTGCTGGCAAGTTCTCTGCCCAGATAGCCGAGATTCCCGAAGGAACCGGTCTGCTCCATATCCTCATCGGTACCACCAAGGGTGGCACTCCTTACATCGATGCCGCTGCCGGCAAGTGCGCGCTCATCAATGACCTGAGCAAGCAGGAGGGTACTCTTGAAGACGCCGCCATGCGCAGCGTTTTCCAGGCTGACCCCATGACCGAAGGCAATCTGGACGTAAACACCGAGAAAAATACCGCCACTCTGAACAATGTTACCTTCGCGCCCAAGACCTCTGTACTCAAGCTGCAGCTCACCTTCCCCGAGGGCGTTACTGTAGCCAAGGGCACTGCACTCACCGTACAGGCTGATGCTACATATAATAAGGTACAGATTTCTGGTGGCAATCCTGGCGGCAGCAGTACTCCTGCAGGCGCCAAGGGCAAAGCTACATTCACTGTAAAGGTAGGTGAAGTAAGCGGCAATGTCGCTACTGCCTATATGACCATCTGGCCCAACGTAAATGAAAACGAGTTCAGCACCGTCAACATTTCTACCGAGATAGACGGCAAGAAGTATGCTGGCGAGTATCTGAAGAACCACGCAGACAAGCTCGAGGCAGGCAAGCTCTATACCGTGGCAACAGCCATGGCCAAGCAGAAGACCGAAAAGACCATCTGGGTCAAGGACAACGAGGCCGACGTGGCTGACGCCGTAGACGGTACCGTTAACTCTGAGGCAGACTGGCTCACCTACGCCGCAGGCAAGGTACACGCCAAGGCCAATGAGACTGGCGCTCCACGTACTGGTGTCATCACCGTAGGCGATGTCAAGTTTACCATCACTCAGATTGAACCCAAGGACTTCAAGGGCACATATACTTTCACTACCAAGGTATTTGCTGGTGCTGCCGCTTCTGCTCACAAAGCCACCCAAGACCCCAAGTCTTGGGATGTTACCATCGGCGAGCCCCGCAAGGCTGTCACTCTGACCGACGCTGACGGTAAGACCAAGCACACCAACAATGTAGGTATCAAGGGGCTCTACTTCGATGCCATCATGGACGCTTGTATCGAGATTGACTATGAGAACCAGAAGGCCAAGATGGGTGTATTCTACGATGCACGCCCCGAAGAGGCACAGAAGATAGCAGCAGAAGGCGCTGCCAAGGGTCTCTATGCACGCTTCGTACCTACACTGGTTACCCGCACTGCTGCAGCATGGGCAAAGCCATGGAAGTTTGACGAGGTTAACCTGGGAAATCCCAACTATGCATGGGCATGGTTCCCATTGCAGGCTGACCTGAAGACCTTCATGTACTACAACCGCGCTGGCAACAATGTAGAATTCTCTACCGTAAGCCAATATTCTGACGCTACTATGAACCAGATTGCCGGTATCGACATTGTAGCTACTGCTACTGCAGACGGCATTCCCACTGGCTACGCCAACGTATACCAGGTGAATGCCAAGGGCAAGCCCGGTACAAGTTTCGTACGCAAATAAACTTATCGGATAAACCATAAACCGCAGGCACCTGCTTGGAAAGTAATCGCTTTACAAGCAGGTGTTTTTTCTAACAATCGTGAGCGATGCCCCGCTGGCACCAGCCATCCTTTCCCTGCCGGCTACCATCGCTACCACAACCACACAAACAATAACCTTGGCGCCCATGACTACAGGTGCCTTATATAGATACAACATGAAAAAGAGTAACAATGCAACCACTATTACCCGTGACGCGTATGTGAAGCCTCTGTGCAAAACCCGCGCCATTGAGACTGGCAGCGAGATTTGCAACGCCTCTGTTCCTGACGTGGAACCAGGCGGCGACATGGATCGCGTTAGTAGTTTTTTACCCAACGAAGAAGAGAAGGAGGGACTATGGAACTGAAGAAAATCTTTGGCGGCATAGCTCTCGCCGCCCTCGTAGCCGCATGTTCGTCTGACGACATCGCGCCCATGACTCCCGACACCCCGCAGACCGGCAAGCTGACCATCCGCACCTCTCTCCCCAGCACCCGTGTGGGTCTGAGTGAGCAGGGCGAAGCCACCAACCCCGGACTCAAGGTGCAGTGGAAAGCCGACGACAAGCTCGCCGTAAACTGCTACCAGCAGAACAGCGTGAGCACATTCACCGCAGGCACCATAAGCAGCGACGGCCATAACGCCGAGTTTACCGGCACACTGGCAAGCACTCCCACCGGGAAGACTACCCTCTTCGCCGTCAACCAGATAGTCGCAGCGCCCATCGTTGACGCCACAGCCAAGCTCGACCTGACCACACAGACGGGAAAGATAGAAGACCTGGGCAACTATGACCTGCTGTCGGCCAAGGGTGAATACGTCCCCACCAACAATGGCAAGATAGACCTGAGCATGAAGCACAACGTGGGCTTCATCCGCGGCACCATCATCCTGCCCTTCACCCCCACCACCGAGACCTACGCCGTAAAGCTCAAAGCCGACGGCCTCGCCACAGGAGTATGGTTCTCGCTGAAGGACGGTAGCGAAAGCAACCAGTCGACCGGCGACATCAACATCAGCGCCGCCAAGGTAGACGGCAACAAGCTGACCTTCTATGCCGCCGTGCTGCCCCAGACGCTCAAGAACATGCGCGCCGACATCGTGGGCCCCAGCGCCGAAGCATACAATGACCTCTTCATCACCGACAACTTCCAGGTAGAGGCAGGCAAACTGTACACCGTGACCCGTAGCAACGAGAAGCTGGCCGACGTATCGCTCTGGACCGACAACAAGGCGTGGAGCAAGACCTACGACGTGGCCAAGTACAAGATTACCACCATCGAGCGCATACCTGCCGAGGGGAGCGACTGGCTCAGCGTGACCTCAGACGGTACCCAGGTCATCGTCTCTGCCACCGCCAACACCACCGGTGCACCCCGCCAGGCCAAGCTCATCTTCGGCAACGGCAGCCAGAAGACCACCATCGACCTCACCCAGATAGAAGAGACCGACTTCGCAGGCGTATGGGATATGACAGCCTTCAAGACATTCTACACCAAGGGCTCTGCCTCTACCACCAACTATGACAGCAAGTGGAGCGCCGCAGGCACCACGCCCAGCGACAACCGCACCGACCTGAAGATAGTGGATGGCGTGAACTACAACAACAAGACCGAGCTGAACCTGGTCAACAAGACCGGAAAGACCGTCACCGCATACGAGAGTCTGAGCCCGAACTCGCAGAAAGCCACCAACAACGTGAGCATCACCGGACTCTTCGAAAACCTGAAGACCGAAGCCCTCACCAAGGTCGACCACTCTGCCAAGCAGGCTACCGTGGGCATCTTCATCGACACCCATACCTCGACCAAGGCACAGCGCCTCTACACCGGACAGTATGCCGGAGAGTACGCTGCCCTGATGCCTGAGTTGAGCACCAAGATCAACGGCGGCTGGTCGTTCCAGTATGCCACCATCGGCGGCGTGCAGTACACATGGTATACAGGCACCGTGAGCGTAGTGGGTCATACCACCACCGTACGCTGGAACGCCAACACCAGCAAGATGTCTATGCTGAGAACCTCGACAAGCGCGCCCAAGCTCTATATCTGCGGTCTGCAGGTGATGCGCTATTACAACAACAGCATCTCTTCCACCAGCATGATACGCCAGAAGCCCGGCGGCTACTCAGCCTCCAACTTCGCTGCCTACGCCGTGACCTATCAGGGCGACATCGTCATCAAGCGCACCGCCTCGGGCTACAAGGATGTAGAGATAGGCGGCGGAAACAATTAATCCAACCCATCCAGCACACGAAAGAAGTATGAAGAAGATATTATATTCACTGCTCGCAGCTGCCCTGATGGCAGGTTGCAGCAACGTAGAGGAACAGGTGAATCCCGGCAACGAGCCTGGCAACGACTTCGATGTCACCGCCTGCAAGATAGCCCCCACCCGCGTAGGTTATACCGAGGAGGGCGGCGCCCTCACCGCCCAGTGGGAACAGACCGACCTCATCAGCATCTACGCCGATGCAGGTGTGAACCCCAACCGTGGTACCCTCAAATTTGTAAGCTATAAGGGAAGCGACAAGAGCAACGCCAACTTCAAGGGTCACTTCGACCGCGACGTAGCCACCGCCACCCCCATCTACGCCTACGCCCAGTACCCCAATGTGTATAACCAAGCCGACGCCATCGTCAACGACCTGCACTTCCAGACCGGCAAGCTCACCGGCGAAGGTAGCGCCACTACCCACGACGTGCTCTTCGCCACCGGCACCTACGACCCCAACGCCACCGAGCCGCTGGCGCTCACCTTCAAGCGCAAGATGGCAATCGTGAAGCTCGACATGACGCTGCCCGACGAGGTGACCACCAAGCCCACAAGCGTGAGCATCATGGGTGCGGGTGTATATAACAATGTGTCGCTCAACATCGCCGACGCTACGCTGAAGACCGGCGAAGAGGGCGCCATCACCATAGACACCGAAGGCCTCGCCCTCAACGGCCACAGCCTTACCGTCTATGCAGCCCTCTGCCCCAACGACATCAAGGCTCTGAAAGCCACTGTCAAGGTGGGCACCAAGGCATACATCGTCCACTTCGGCGACGTAGCCCTCACTGCCGGCGCCTTCAAGGCGGTAGCCTCTACCAGCGTCAATGCCATCGACAGCGACGTGACCGGTAAGGTGACCGACCAGAACGGCAACGCCATCGAGGGAGTAGTAGTCAGCGACGGTTTCACCTGTGTGAAGACCGACGCACAGGGAAAGTATGCCTTCAACCGCAACGCCAACGCCAAGTTTGTCTACTACACCGTGCCCGCCGACTGCGAGGTACCCGTACACTCTGCCACCGACAACACCGCCAACTTCTACCTGCCTCTCGCCGAGGGCACCTACGAGTACGACTTCAAGCTCACCAAGCTCGCCGGCGGCAAGGAGACCAACCACATGATGATTGTCATCGGCGACCCACAGGTGACCAACAAGTTCAACCCCTACTACGAGAGCGCCGACGACAACATGATTAACAAGAGCGACGTGATGCGCTTCACCGACGAGACCATGGCCGACATCAAGAAGACCATCGCCTCGCTGCCCGCCAGCACCCCCGTCTACGGCCTCACCATGGGCGACGATGTGCAGTACTACGGTGGTTTCAATGCCAACCTCGAAGCCGAAATCCGCGCCAAGCTCGGTTCGACCAAGATGCGCCTCTTCTCGGTCATCGGCAACCACGACCAGGACGGTAGCGCCCTCTACAAGAGCAAGTGGGAAGAGGCCTGGGGGCCCACCGACTACTCTTTCGACCGTGGCGACGTACACTATGTATGCTTCAACAACGTATACTTCTACTCTGGCGCCACTTACTACCAGCCCGGCGAGCTCACCAATGAGCAGATGGCTTGGCTCGAGAGCGACCTGAAGCTGGCCGACAAGAGCAAGATGGTGGTGCTGAGCTACCACATCCCGCTCACCTTCGGCAACCGCCGTCTCAGCGGTGCCACCGACATGGGCAGCGGCCACTATGCCTCTACCCGATTGGGCAAGATACTCACCCTGCTCAACCAGTTTGCCGGCTACCGTCTCTTCTGCGGTCACACCCACTTCGCTGTCAACAACGAGATAATCTTCGAGGGCAAGGAGGTTTATGAGCGCAGCCACGCCGCAGCCTGTGGCGACATCTGGCAGTCCAACATCAACATCGACGGTACCCCCAACGGCTACTATGTCTACACCATGGACGGTGCAACCATCAGCAACTGCTACTACAAGGGCGCCAACTGGGACAAGAACAAGCAGATGTCTGTATTCCGTGCCGACACCGACTTCAACGGTGAGAGCTATGCCGCCGACTGGCTGCTGGGCAAGGGCAAGGGTACCATCGTGGCCAATATCTTCAACGCCGACTCCAAGTGGAAGGTCTATGCCGTGGAAGGCGGCGTGAAGACCGAGATGACCCGTCTGCAGAGCACTCCCGGACAGGATGCCTTTGCCGTGGGTTACCACAAGAAGTATGCTGTAGCCAACAAGTACAACTTCTTCAGCAAGAACAACGGCTATCTGAAGATGAACCACTGGTATTCGTACATCCCCAAGGACGCCAACGCCGTGATCACCATCGAGGCCACCGACCCCTTCGGCAATACCTATACCGCAAGCAGCAAGGACGCCGTGACCGAGCCGTTCTATAACTATGCCCACTACTACGGCAAGTAACAAGACCAGATAAAACCATCAAAGCGGAAGTCGCACCCAGCCCATCATCTGGGTGCGGCTTTTGCTTATAACAATAATCAGCAACAAGACAACCATACATGAGAAAGACAACCCTATTGACGGCTCTGGCCACCATGGCGCTCGCCATGCTCAGCCCCGTGCAGGCCACAGCCCAAAGTGACACACTGAAGTTTACCGGAACCTTCACCGACCAGAAAGGACGCCCCATGCGCGGGGTGGTGGTGAGCAACGGGTTCACCTGCGTGCAGACCGACACCAAGGGCAACTACGAGCTGCCCTACAACAGCGCCACCAAGTTTGTATACTTCACCGTGCCCGCCGACTGCGAGGTGCCCACCCACTCAGCCACCGACAATACCGCCTGCTTCTACCGGCAGGTAGTAGACAGCGTGAAGCGTTATGACTTCCAGCTCACCCGTATGCCCCGAGGCAAGGAGAAAAGCTACAAGCTCATCGTCATCGGCGACCCGCAGGTGACCAATGCCTATGGCCCCTATTTCCAGGGCCCCAACGACAACGCCGTGCGCAAGAGCGATATAGACCGTTTCACCGACGAGACCATGGCCGACATCAAGAAGACCCTCGCCTCGCTGCCCGACGATATGCCCGTCTATGCGCTCAGCATGGGCGACAACGTGCAGTACTATGGTGGCTACAACGAGAAACTGGAGGGCCAGATGCGCGCCGTGCTCGGCTCTACCCGCATGCGCACGTTCTCGGTCATCGGCAACCACGACCAGGACGGCAAGGCGCTCTTCAAGCGCAAGTGGGAAGAGGCATGGGGACCCACCGACTACTCCTTCGACCGCGGCAACGTTCACTATGTGTGCATCAACAATGTCATCTACTACCGGGGCGGTGCCTACTACCAGCCCGGCGAGCTCACCGACGAGCAGATGGCCTGGCTCGAGAGCGACCTCAGCCTGGTGCCCAAGAACAAGATGGTGGTGCTGAGCTACCACATCCCCTTCACCTTCGGCAACCGTACCCTCAAGCCCAATCCCAATGATATGGGCAAGGGCCACTACGCCTCCAACCGTCTGGAGAAGATACTCCTGATGCTCGACAAGTTCAAGGGCTACCAGCTCTTCTGCGGACACACCCACTTTGCCATCAACAACGAGATAGAACTCAACGGCCGTAAGGTGCTCGAGCGCTGTCATGCCGCCGCCTGTGGCGACATCTGGCAGTCCAACCTCAACATCGACGGTGTGCCCAATGGCTATTACGTCTACAGCGTCAAGGGTAACAAGATTGACGACTGTTATTATAAAGGTACGCGATGGGACAAGAGCCGCCAGATGACGCTCTTCCTCGCCGACACCGACTTCAATGGCGAGAGCTATGCCGCCGACTGGAACCTGCCGCGTGGCAAGGGCATCATCGTGGCCAATGTCTTCAACGCCGACTCGGGCTGGCAACTCTTCGCCATCGAGAATGGAGTGAAGACAGAGATGACCCGACTGCAGAAGACGCCCTGTCAGGACGCCTTTGCCGTGGGCTATCACCACAAGTATGTCAAGTCAAATCCCTACAATTTCTTCAGCAAGCGCAACGGTTACCTGAAGATGAACCACTGGTACTTCTACCAGCCCAAGGACCCCAAAGCGATTGTCACCATCGTGGCCAAAGACCGCTACGGCAACACCTACACCGAGACGAGCGACAAGGTAGTCACCGAGCCTTTCTACAACTATGCCCACTACTACGTGGACGAAGAGTAGACCGCCTCGCCCATAAAGCCGACACGCAGTAACCGCATCCCTGGATGCCGTTACTGCGTGTTTGTTTTGTGCCCCCATGCGCCGCTCATCATCATCCATGCGCCCGGTGCTGCCGTTCTGGCCGCAGCCGTCATGACGATAATCCTAGCTGTCATGGCAGTGGCGCTCGGCTGCCATTGCGTTGGCGCCCTGCACGGCTTACGGCGGAGCGGATATGGCGGTGGCTGGCATGGAGACGAAAAAAGGCGACCCTCTGTGGAGCCGCCTTCTTCAAAAGTGCATTTCTACACTTTCATTTTCTCTCTCAAAATTCTCTTTTTGTTATCCAAAAGCATAGGACAGTCATCGCGACTACACCTGTGCATATGTCTAATTACCTAACTTAATACCTATGACAATCACTTATGTCTAAATGCAAATGCAAATGTTATCCTTATCTTTATTACCTTGAACAGAAATACCCTTATTTCTTATTTCTGATGCAAAGTTAAGCGTTTTCTGACATTTAGAAAGCTATTCTATGGAAAAAGTTTACAAAATGATTATATTTTTGATATACATCAACACGCCAAAGATTGGCTTTATTGCTCCAGAGGCTGTAGATAGGCGTGCCCAAGGGGCTGATACGGGGTAGCAGAGCCTGATGCCCACCCCCAACATCCATGGCAGACAGCCGTTTGCCGCCTTGGCTGGACGAGTCATGCCCCCGCCCGCTCCGCCATCCGCCTTCGCTCGGCCCGCCATGCCCTCCGGCAAGGCTGGAGATGAGAGTCAGCTGCTCGTATCGTAAGGCACGAGGCCACGTAACATAAGAAACGAAAGCCCGTATCATACGATACGCCGGCTCGTGCCTTACGATACGAGCCGGCAATGACGGTCGGCAGGGGCGCAAAGGCTCTGGGAAAGAGGGGAAAGATGGTCAGTAGATGCGCTGAGCGGGTCGGCAGAGTTGTGATAATGACGCTATTACCCACGGAGCGATGCAGCTGGATTGGGGCATAAAACGCCGAAAAGACAAGGACAATGAAGAAAAATCGAAAAAAGATGAAGAAATATTTGGAGATATGGAATAATTATGGTATATTGCGCCACTTTTAACATGGGAATGCATACAAACTGACCATCAACCAACTAACAAGTTTAATACAAATGATGAGACAACTTAAGATATCCAACAGCATCACCAATCGTGATCAGACTTTAGGCTCCTACCTCACCTGGATAGCCAAATTTCCCCTTCTCAATATAGAAGAGGAAATAGAACTCGCCCAGAAAATCAAACGCGGCGGACCAGAGGGCGAGAAAGCCAGAGAGAAGTTGGTCACCTCCAACCTGCGCTTCGTAGTATCGGTCGCCAAGCAATACCAGCACCAGGGTTTGGCGCTCAGCGACCTCATCAACGAGGGCAACATAGGTCTGATGAAGGCTGCCGACAAGTTTGACGAGACCCGTGGCTTCAAGTTCATCTCCTATGCAGTGTGGTGGATACGCCAGAGCGTGCTGCAAGCCATCTCGGAGCAGGGCCGCATGGTGCGTCTGCCGCTCAATGTGGAGGGCGTGCTGCACACCATAGCCAACGCCACCAACGACTTCATGCAGAAACACCAGCGGCTGCCCTCGGTCGACGAACTGGCAGCCATCACCAATGTAGACCCTGAAAAAATCGGTCAGGTGCTGAAGAGCCATGGTCCTCATACCAGCATCGACGCGCCCCTGCAGTCTGGCGAAGACACGACGATAGCCGACACGATACAGGCCGACAGCAAATGGAGCCCCGACAAGGAGGCCGACTCAAAGAGTCTCACCGACGAGCTCTGCCAGGTCATGCAGAAGGTGCTCAAGGAGCGCGAGATGACCATCGTGAGATACTGCTTCGGCATAGGCTGTCCCGAAAAGGGACTGGAAGAGATAGGCGACCTGTTCAATCTCACCCGTGAGCGCGTGCGCCAGATACGCGAGCGCTGCATCCTCAAGCTCAAAGGCAGCGACCAGGCCCACATTCTCGCCAAGTACTTGGGGTAGGCGCCCACCTTATTATATATATAGCGCAGGGACAGACTCCTTGCCAGCACTGCAGCCAGGGCACTACCCACAGAGGGTGGTGCCCTGCCGCTTGCTGCCCCCGGTAAGGCTGTGGATGGGAAGGACTACAGCGACGATATGGGAAAAAAATATCCGCAATACCAGTCGGTCGGTATTGCGGATAATTGTAGTATGCTGTGTATTTGCTTTCTGTACAGTCGCCAGCTCGGCTTATGGTCGGGTTGTTCCGGGACGATGGAACGAAACCAGCGTAAGGTCGAACACCAGCGTAGAGTAGCCCGGAATAGATGTGGTGGCACCACTGGGGGCGTAGGTCGACTTGCCGTAACCCAGAGCGTAGGGAATGGTGACACGCCAGCGGTCGCCGGGGTGCATATTGAGCAGCGCTGTGGTGAAACCGTCGATGAAGGTCGACGCGGTGTAGGTCGTGGAGTTCATCGTGGTGAGGTCGTAGTCTCCCGTCCATGTCTGATCGAACACATATCCTGCGGGGTACGATGTCGTGGGGATAAAGCAACCACGGTAGTGTATCGTCACGGAGTCGGTGTACATAGGACTCTCGGTGCTGGTTCCCTCGTGGAGCACTTCGGCTACGATGTAATTGTCGGGGTTTGTGGCCACATTCTCGGGCAAGTCCCAACTGCGTATTACCTTGTACCTGGCGGGATTGCTCTTGGCTGTCTGGTAGAGATTGTTGAAGTAAGTCTCATTGCGATTCTGCCAATCCTCAAACTCGCTGGGCTCGCCGGGGGTCTCGGAGCACGATGCCATCACGAGAGGCAATGCCATCAATAAGAATTTTACGATATTCTTTATCATCTATTATACTATGTATATCCTCCCTGCCGTCGGTGGACAACAGGGAGGATGTGAAAAAATCAATTGAGCTTCTTGAGCAGACTGGTGATGCTCACGCGGTCTTCGATGATGGCGCGGAGCTGGTCTACAGGCACACGCTCCTGCTTCATCGTGTCGCGATAGCGCAGGGTAACGGTGTTGTCGGTAAGGGTATCGCCATCGACGGTGACACAGAAGGGAGTACCGATGGCATCCTGACGGCGGTAACGCTTGCCGATAGAGTCCTTGGCCTCGATATGTGTGTTGAAGTGGAACTTCAGGTCGTTGACAATCTCCTGTGCCTTCTCAGGCAGTCCGTCCTTGTTGACCAGGGGCAGCACGGCACACTTGACGGGAGCCAGTGGCTCGGGCAACTTGAGCACTACGCGGCTGCCGTTCTCGAGCTGTTCCTCGGTGTAGGCATGGCACATCACGCTGAGGAACATACGGTCTACGCCGATAGAGGTTTCAACATCGTAAGGTACGTAGCTCTCATTGGTTTCGGGGTCAAAATACTTGATTTGACGACCGCTGTACTTCTCATGCTGAGAGAGGTCGAAGTTAGTACGTGAGTGAATACCCTCAACCTCCTTGAAGCCGAATGGCATGCGGAACTCGATGTCTGTGGCGGCATTGGCGTAGTGAGCCAACTTCTCGTGGTCGTGGAAGCGATAGTTCTCGGCGCCCATGCCAAGAGCCTCGTGCCACTTGAGGCGATACTGCTTCCAGTACTCGAACCACTTCATCTCCGTGCCGGGCTGGCAGAAGAACTGCATCTCCATCTGCTCAAACTCACGCATACGGAATACGAACTGGCGAGCCACTATCTCGTTGCGGAAAGCCTTTCCTATCTGTGCGATACCGAAGGGCAGCTTCATGCGGCCGGTCTTCTGCACGTTGAGGTAGTTGACAAAGATACCCTGGGCGGTCTCGGGACGCAGGTAAATCTTGTTGGTAGTGTCGGAAACAGAACCCATCTCGGTAGAGAACATCAGGTTGAACTGGCGCACATCTGTCCAGTTCTTGGTGCCGCTGATAGGGTCTACAATGTTCTCGTCGAGGATTATCTGCTTCAGCTCCTCAAGGTTGGGACCCTGCATTGCCTCGGTGTAACGTGCATGAAGAGCGTCGCGCTTCTGCTGATGCTCGAGCACACGGGGATTGGTAGCGCGGAATTTCTGCTCATCAAAGGCGTCGCCGAACTTCTTGGCGGCCTTGGCAACCTCCTTGTCTATCTTCTCCTCGTACTTGGCTATCTGGTCTTCGATGAGCACGTCGGCACGATAACGCTTCTTGGAGTCGCGGTTATCGATAAGTGGGTCGTTGAACGCATCGACGTGGCCGGAAGCCTTCCACACGGTCGGGTGCATGAAGATGGCGGCGTCGATACCCACGATATTGCTGTGCATCAGCACCATCGACTTCCACCAATATTCCTTGATATTATTCTTAAGCTCAACGCCGTTCTGACCGTAGTCATACACGGCGGCGAGACCGTCGTAAATGTCTGAACTGGGAAAAACAAAGCCATACTCTTTGCAATGGCTGACTATTTTCTTGAAAACATCTTCTTGTGCCATAATTGATTTATCTTCGTTAAATGCTGACTGCAAAGGTACTACAAAAAATAGATACCCGCTAAGATATAGTCGTTTATTTTTCGGTTTTAATCAAAAATTAACTACTCATACAGACGCACCGGACCCAGCAGACCCATAGAGCGCAGAGGGTGATTGCGCTTGATTACATAGCGCTGTGCCACCTTGTTGTCCTTGAGGGTATGCATGTAATTGCCCATGAGGGTGGTCACCTTGACCTCGATGGTGTTGGCACCGGCATGGAGCATGCCTTCGACGTCGATGACGCGGTCGCCAAACCACTGCACCCCGGCTGGGCGTCCATTGATCTTGACCTCGGCTATCTCGCACACGCGTCCTAAGTTAAGGTATTTGGGCATGCGTCCGCTCTCCACATTGACGGTGGTGGTGTAGGTGATATCGCCCATGAAGTGGGAGTACTCCGTGTTCTTCAGGTCCTGCAGGCTGTCGGGCATGGCCATCGTCTTGACCCATCCCTCGCGCGAGTGGTGCAGGCTGGCGGTCCAGTTGCCCAACTCGATGTACTGCTCGCCCTGCAGAGGCTTGCGCTTGTAGACGGGAGCCTTGGCCTTGACATCGTTGAAGACCACGAAGAAGGCCTCAGCGGGACCCATGTCGAGGTGCAGACGCTGGCCGTCGAGCTTGAGCGTGTAGCGCTTGCCGTCGGCGGGGTCGTAGAGCCATGCCGACTTGCCACGGGTCATGCTCTCGGGGAAGACCACATCGGTCTGCTTGCTGTCCTTCAGGTTGACATTGGCAAAGAAGAAGAGGTCGGAACCATCGTCGGCCTTGTATCTGTTCTGGAGCACAAAGCGGTCGGGGTTGGTAATGGTAACGGCGTGGGAGAGCTGATACTTGTCCATCACGTTGCGATACCACTCGAGATACTTGCCGTCCTGGGGCTTCTCGAGCAGCACGAAGCGGTCGGCGTAGCCCTTGAGCTCGTCAACGGTGGCACGCATCTTGGCGTCGCGCTCCTGATAGTCCTTCAGACCGAGCGAGCGCTGGGGATAGGTGCCGATGCAGAACACGCGGCCGCCACCACGGACAAACTCGAGCAACTTGTCCATCACGCCCTGGGTAGTGCCCTTGACTTCGGGCAGGAAGATAGCCGAATAGCTCTTGGGGCCATAGCAGAGATGGCCATCGCGCACGTCGCATTTCTCGATGATGCTCTCACTGAGATAGTCGGCGCCGCCGCCATTCTTATGGATGGCTTCCCAGATGAGGGAAGTATAGGTCACGTTGAGGTCGCGGGGAAACGGCTCGGTCTGCACGCCCATCTCGGTCCACAGGTCGGCGTTGGGGGGCAGTATGGCGATGTCAGTCTGCATGTCCACATTCTGCAGGATGCTGCTCACGCGGGCACGGTAGTTGTTCAGATACTTCCAGTAGGGGAACCATGTGTTCTTCTCGTTATAGTAGCTGCCATACTGGACCCATCCGGGGAATGCCACATCGCGCGGGCTGTAGTTGAAGCCATGCCATACGGAGTGGGTAACACCCGAGAAGGCCGACATGTCGGTGCCTATCTTGATAAGTTCGAGCGGGGTATTGAAGACGAGATACGTATTGGTCATCTCCTCACAGCTCACGAGGCGCTTGCCGGTAAGGTGGGCTGCCGAAGAGACATACTTGTCTATCATCGTATATCCGCGGCCACGGCGGTAGTCCTTATCGCCCATCTCTTCACCCAGACGGTGGCGCAACCAGTTGGTAGTCCACGACTCGCCTTCGGGAATGTCGTAGGAGAGGGATGACTCGAGTGGGAAGAAGCCTCGTCCGTAAGCCTGGGCACGCGACTTGACGCCCTTTTCCTTGCACCATGAGGTGAAGGTATTGGTATATCGCTCCTGCAGCAACTCTGCCTTGGTCAGCTCGAAGTCGTAGCGCACGCGGTCTACCTGGTTCTTGAAGTCGGGGCCCTTCTTGGCACCGAAGATATAGCTCTCCACATCGCCCAGGCGTCCTACCTTGAACATGGTGAAGGGCAGCCAGGGCATCACGTCATAACCGCGACGGCGCTTGAACTCCTCGCGGAAGTCGTCGGTCCAGTTTGTACCCTCGAGCTCCATACTGTCGACGAAGAACGAACGCAACCAGCGCGAGAGGGGACCCGTCTTGGTCTCAATGGTATTGTACATATTGTCGAGGTAACGGCGTACGGCACCCGCATTCATGTGGTCGAGTATGCTGCCGGCTGCTCCAGGAGCGCCGTTGATGACCGATGCGAAGGAGTCGAAGCGCACCATGGCGTAGAGCTGATACTTGCCCTCGGCGGGGGTGTCTACTACGTAGTTGCCATTGGCAAACTCGGCGGTGACATCCTTGGCCTGGCGGAAGTCATTGATGGAGTCGGGCACGAGATAAGCTATCTCCAAGCGGGGCTCGCGGGCTGAGTTGGTGATAGACACTCCAGGGTCGAGGCGCTTGAAGAGGTCAAACTTGGAGAACTCGTAATGACGGCCGGGAGTTAGAGGGATGGCAGCGGTAAGCAGCACCGACGCACGGTCCTTGTGGGGCAGAGTCTCGCTGCCGAAGGGCCATCCCGAACCGATGAGCAGGTCGCAGGTCATACCGATGCGGCGTGCCTCGGTCAGCGTGGTGTCGAGGGCCTCAAGCCAGGGCTGGCTGAGCCAGGTGAGCTGCTTGTAGCCGTGCTGGTCGGCACCGTAGGGCAGCGAGATGGGATTAATCTCGACACCGCCGATGCCTGCATCGCGCAACAAGTGGAGCTCGCGCACAAGCTCCTTGCCTACGACGGCATCGCCGTTCCACCACCAGCGCACGAAGGGACGATAGCGGCTGTCCGGGTTCTGAAACTGGGCATACAACGCCTGCGCCGAGAGCTTGCTCGGCTTATTGTCGGCATGCACGGGCATCAGCGCCATGGCCGACAGGATCAGGGTAAAGATAACATTTTTCATAATTGGTAACAAAATTACCATGATTAGGCGGGGAAGGCTAACCATAATCGTTAAAACTCACTAAAATATCATTATTCATAGGCGAATAACAAAAAGAGAGAGCCCGAGCGAGAAGGCTGTGGCCTCCGTCACTCGGGCTCTGGTTATGGGGATGATTATGCGTTTACATATCTTCGGCGAAGAGAGGGTCTTCGGGCATAACCATTACTGGCTTCTGGTCGAACTCACGAAGGAAGTTCTCGGGCACATACTCCTTGTTGACAACGAGGCGGAACATGTAGTCGCGGAACCAGCGGTCGGTCATGATGAAGCATCCACCGAAGCCGTTGTCAGCTCCCCAGCTGTTTTCCACCTTCCACTTCACGGGCTTGCCGTCCTTATCCAGGTCTACGGCGGTGAGGGTCATGGCGTGGGTAGAGCCGCTGTCGAAGGTTTCGATGCGCTGGGCCTTGTCCATGCCGAAGGTGATGCCGAAGAGCGAGCCGTAGTCAAAGTTCTCAGTGTCGAGATAGCCGCGCTTGCGGTCGAGCTGCTTGCCCACATCGTAGCTGGAGTACATCTTGCTGCCACCCTTGATACTGGCTATGGCAAGCTGGGCAATATCGTCCATAGGCAGGTTGAGATACTTCCAGTTGTGGCCGTCATAGGTGTGGCGGTCATACTCCACCTCGTAGGTCTTGTGGTATTCGCGGCGAGGGTCGTTCATCACCATAATGAAGGAGCCGTTGAGCGAGTGGCCTACGGTCTCATCGTAGAACGACTTGGGGGTATAGCGCTTGGCGGGAGTCAGGGTGCGTCCGTTCTTGTCGGTGAAGGCGTAGGTAAACTCCTGCACGGGTTCGCCGATGGTAAGAGCCAGGATGTGGTAGATGGTGCCCAGCATCTCGGTCTTGCGCTTGCGGATGTCCTGAGCCTTCTTGCCGGCAGCCACCATCGAGCGCAGCTCAAGACCATACTCACGCAGTTTGGAAGAGATAATCCTTGCCATGCGGCTGGTATTGTCAGACGAGTAGGTCTCGGGCATCACTGCCATAGGCACCAGACCGTACTTCTCGGCGAGGTCGGCCACGCCACAGAAGGTACCGCCATCGTTGATGGGGTGCTGGAAGAAGAAGCGCACACGCTGGTCGTCGATGGGCTTGCGGGCATTGTCGATGACGCCTTGGAGCATGAGGTTGGCCTTCTCCAGCTGGTCGTAGAAGAAGAGATAAGCCTGTGAATACTCTACACAGAGGCTGTCCTGATGCTGCTTGGCAAAGTTGGCGCGCAGCACATTGAAGCCAGAGAACATCCAGCAGCGGCCCGAACTGCGTTGGTTGTGAATCTTCTGCTTGGGAGTCTCGTTGCTGAAGTGGGTGTCTACAGGGCGTTTGGCAGCATAATTCTTGGCCAGGTCGTCGATAGAGTTGGCGGCAATGGCATTGAAGAGCGCCTTGTCTTGAGCCGCTGTAGGCTGAGCCTTGCGGATGGCAGCGAGCATATCATTGCTGAGCCCGCCGTCATGCTTCTGCGCCGAGGCGGTAACCGCTCCCATCAGCGCCAGAGCAATAAGAAGTGTCTTTTGTTTCATCATCGTTTATAATAAATTAGTAATTGCTGTCTATGATGCTACAAAGTTAGCACTTTCTGCCGAGCCGAAGGGGATAAAAATGATAAAATCTCTGATGATAATGCGAAAAAACAGCCCGGCGGGATTAATCTTTGGCCTCGGGATGCTCGACATCGCGGCGCGACTTCGACTTGGTGACGAGCCATACGCCCGAGAAGACGAGGATTACCGCCAGCGCCTGACTCAGCGTGAAGACGGCCAGACCCGTAAGCACCGACACGGTGACCGACACGATGGGTTGCACATAATTGTAAACGCTCACCACGGTGGGGCGCAGCACCTGCTGGCCAGCCATCATCAACAGGTAGCTCACAAACGTGCCGAAGAAGACCACAAAGCCTGCCTCTGCCCAGGTGGTAAGAGCCACTGCCGACCAGTCGTTGGCCATCAGGTGGGGCGAGGCTATGGGCAGGATGTAGAGCGATGCCCAGAGAAACATCCACTTGTTGACGGTGATGACGGAATAGCGGCGCACCAGCTTGCTGAACAGCGCCAGATAGAGGGCAAACGACAACTGGGCCATCATGCACAGCACGTCGCCTCGCAAGTCGCCCACCCGGGCGTTGGCTGCCGACACGCTGCTCACGATCAGGATGACGGCGCCGCCACAGCCCATCGCTACCCCACCCGCCTTCATCGCCGACAGGGGCTCGCGCAGGATGAAGAACGACAGCACCATGGCGAAGATGGGCATCGATGTGGTGACGATGCTGGCATTGACGGGCGAGGTGATGCCCAGTCCGATGGTATACATGCACTGGTTGAACACGATGCCAAACAGTGCCGCCACAGCCAACAACAGCACATCGCGGCGTGCCATGCGCTCACGGGGCGCAAAGAGCGACGCCGTCCAGAACAGCAGCGCGGCGCCTGCCACGCGGAGCGATACCAGACAGATGCCGTCGATGCCGTGGGCCATGGCATCCTTGCCCACCGGAGCCATAAGGCCCCAAAAGATTTCGGCGAAGAGCAGACTCAGATGGGCCTTGAGCGCACGATTGTCATTCATAATCTTATTAATAGTTAAATTTCGGGGGCAAAGGTAAACAAATAAGCCATAAATGGGTGCAAGGCAAGGCTTTTTTTCGTAAATTTGTGCGAAAACTTAACCTGTATCATCATGCAGAAATATGCCGATTACATCAAGGAGATAGAGATAGAGTCGCTGTGGAGCGGGCAGCGTCATGTCGTGTGGCAACTGGACCGCCGCGTCAATGTGCTGAGCGGCGTCAACGGCGTGGGCAAGAGCACCATCCTCAACAAGGTGGTCAAGGGCCTCGCCGCCGGCGGCGAGTTTCCCAGCCACATGCTCAAGGGCGTCCACCTCACTGTGAGCCCAGCCGACGCCAAATGGATACGCTACGATATCATACGCTCGTTCGACAGGCCGTTGCTCAACGCCGACATGCTCACCAAGGTCGACATCTCTCTGGTCACCGAGCTCGACTGGCAACTCTTCCAACTGCAGCGCCGCTACCTCGATTACCAGGTCAACATTGGCAACCGCATCATCAGCGTGCTCCAACAGGGCGGCTGCGACGGTGCCGCCGAAGCCCAGCGTATCAGTGAGCCCAAGAAGAAGTTCCAGGACATGATAGACAGACTCTTCGCAGACACGGGCAAGAAGATTGTGCGCACAGAGAACGAGATTCGGTTCACGCAGATCGGCGAGACGCTACTGCCCTATCAGCTGTCCAGCGGCGAGAAGCAGATACTCGCCATCCTGCTCACCGTGCTGGTCGAGGACAACAAGCCCTACGTGCTGTTCATGGACGAGCCCGAGGTGAGCCTGCACGTAGACTGGCAGCAGCAGCTCATAGACCTCATCCTCGAGCTCAACCCCAACGTACAGATTATCCTCACCACCCACAGTCCGGCTGTCATCATGAACGGATGGATGGACCGTGTGACCGAGGTATCCGATATTATTGTCAACAATGGGTAGACGACTCAAAGACAGCATCACCTCCGACTACCTGTCGGCTGCCAACAGGCTCAACTCCAGGCAGGCGCGTCACCGCATCGTGGCCTATGTCGAAAGCTACGACGACGTGTTCTTCTGGCGCACTGTCCTCTCGAGCTTCGAGACCGACAGCTACTACTTCCAGGTGATGCTCCCCTCGCGCTCCCGCCAGCTCAACCGTGGCAAGAAGGCGGCGCTCATGCGGCTCATGACCGACCGCGTGGGCAGTGATATGATTGCCTGCGTCGATGCCGACTACGACTATCTTATCCAGAAGGCCACGCCCACCTCGCAGCAGATTATCGACAGCCCATACGTCTTCCACACCTACGCCTATGCCATCGAGAACCTGCAGTGCTACGCCCCGTCGCTCCACGATGTCTGCGTGGCTATCACCCTCAACGACCACCACATTTTCGACTTCAACGGCTACCTGCGCAGCTTCTCCGAGATTATCTATCCGCTCTTCGTGTGGAACGTATGGTTCTATCGCACGCCCCATTACGGCGAGTTCACGATGAGCGACTTCCTCTCCATCATCGAGATGGGCAACTTCTCCATCGTCCATGCCCAGGACATGCTCGCCCGCCTGTCTCACAAGGTGGACAGACGGCTCGACGCCCTACGCCGCAACTACCCCGAGGGCGTCAAGGCTTACCCCAAGGTCGAAGCGAGTCTGCGCTCGTTGGGCGTGACGCCACAGACCACCTATTTATATATACAGGGGCATCATCTCTTCGACCGCGTGGTGAGCCCAGCCATGACGCGCATCTGCGCCCAACTTATCCGCGAGCGCGAAAACGAAATCTCGCGCGACAGCATGCACTCCACCCAGCGCCGCAATGAGCTGAGCTGCTACTCGCACAGTGTGGAAGATGTCGAGGCGATGCTCAAGAAGAACATGGGGTATGTGCTCTCCGATGTCTTTGCTCACATCCGTGCCGATGTGCAGCACTTCCTCGACACCTATCATGCCCCTGCGCCAGCCGAGACTGTTGGGGCTACCGCCGGGCCCACCGCCCTTGCGGCCGACCCTACCCCGCCAGCCACCGCAGCCGGAGAGTAGCCCACAGCCTCCGTCACCGTCATCCCCGTCCATACAAGAAGCGGGAGGAAACACCGTATCTGCTGATACCGTGCTTCCTCTCGCTTTCTGTTATTGCCTTGCGGCGGGGAGTACAGGCCCTATCGGCCGTGCGATGAGGGTTTATACGTAAGTCTCGAGCATCTTGATAGTGCCCTCGACCTTGAGCGTCTCAGTGGTGGCAGGCACGAGGATAGACTCGCCGGCGCTGATGGTCACTGTGTTGCCCTCGTTGTCGGTGATGGTGCCTTCGCCCTTCAGACCGATGAGGATTACAAAGCTGTCGAGCTCGCTGTAGTCGAGCGTCATGGGCTCGTCGAGGTCATAGACGGCTGTGGTGAAGTAAGGACATTCCACCAGGGTCACGCCCTCGTTCTTCTTGTGCTCATAGTGGGTGCGGTAGTCGTCCTCCACGGTGTAGTTGATGCACTCGGCAGCCTCCTTGGTGTGGAGCTGGCGGTAGTTGCCGTCCTTGTCCTTGCGCTTGAAGTCGTAGATGCGATAGGTGACATCGCTGGTCTGCTGGATTTCGGCGAGGAAGCAGCCTGTGCCGATGGCGTGGATGCGGCCTGCGGGTAGGAAGAAGCAGTCGTCTTCCTTGACCTCATACTGGGCGAGGGCGTCGGTGATGGTGTCGTCCTCGACCATAGCCTTGTACTGCTCGGGGGTAATCTGCTTCTTCAGACCGCTGTAGAGCTTGGCGTCCTTGTCAGAGTCCATGATGTACCACATCTCGGTCTTGCCGCGCTCCTTGCCCTGACGCTTGGCTATCTCGTCGGTGGGATGCACCTGGATAGAGAGGTCCTGACGGGCATCGATAAACTTGATGAGCAGGGGGAACTCGTCGCCGAAGCGCTCATAGTTGGCCTTGCCCACGAGCTTGTCCTTCTGCTCGATTACCAGTTCGTTGAGCTTCTTGCCGGCATACTCGCCGTCGGCTACCACTGTCTCGTTGCCGGGCACGCCAGAGATTTCCCAGCTTTCGCCTACGTTCTCGAGATGGTCATCGAGATGCTTGAAGGGGATGATTTTGTCGCCACCCCAGATGGTCTGCTTCAACAGAGCCTTAAACTTTAATGGTTTCATACGCTTTATTGTTTGTTGTTTTATACTGTTTGTCGTTTTCTAATTGTCTTTCCAGAATGTGGGGGTGAAGATGACCAGCACGGTGAATATCTCCAGACGCCCTACGAGCATCATGAACGAGCAGGTCCATTTGGCAAGGTCGGGCAGCTGGCTCCACGACATCGTGGGACCTATCTCCAGACCCAGCGAGGGACCCACGTTGCCCAGACTGCTCAGACAGATGGTGATGGCATTGGTGTGGTCTATGCCGCAGGCTATCATGATAAACGCCACCACCAGCAGCATGATGACATAGGTGGCGAGGAATGCCAGCAGCGTCACCCTCTTCTGGATGGGCACATTGACGCCGTCGACCCTCAGCGGCAGCACGGCATTGGGGTGGAGTATCTGCCGCAACTCGTTGCGTATCACCTTGAGCACCATCATACTGCGTATGCTCTTGAAGGCACCGCTGGTAGAGCCCGAGCAGGCTCCCACAAACATACATACCGCCAGCACCACCCAGGTGACATGGGGCCACAGCGCGGCGTTGTCGTTGAACAGGCCCGTGGTGGTCAGGAAGTTGACTACCTGGAAGGCGCCGCAACGGAAGGCGTGCTCGGCGTCATAGCCGCGGTACGCCATGAGCTGGAACATGACGAATGCCGTACAGGCTGCCGTCATGAAGAGATAGAACTTGAACTCGTCGCTCTTGAAGAGCATCCCTATGCGGCGGCGTGCCACGGTGAAGTAAAGCAGGGTGAAGTTGATGCCCGCGAGGAAGCAGAATGTGGTGCAGGTATATTCCAGTGCGGGCGAGTGGAAGTTCTCCATGCTGTCGTTGTATATGGAGAAACCGCCGGTGGCTGTCGAGGTCATGGCATAGTTGATGCTCTCCCACGGCGACATGCCGAATATCCAGTAGCAGCCTGCACAGGCTGCCGTCAGGCATACATATACCATCCATATATACTTGGCTCCCATCGACAGACGGGGATGCAGCTTGGTCTGGATGGGGCCCGTAATCTCGGCAGAGAACACCTTGACATAGCCGCCGTCGAGCGAGGGCAGCAGGGCGACCGTGAAGAAGACGATACCCAGACCTCCTATCCACTGGGTGAACGAGCGCCAGAAGAGGAGACCATGGGGCAGCGCCTCGACATCGTCTATCACGGTGGCGCCGGTAGTGGTAAATCCCGACATGTTCTCAAAGAACGCGTCGGTGAAGTTGTTGACATATCCGCTCAGCATGAAGGGCAGCGAGCCAAAGAGGCTGAAGACCACCCACGACAGCGTGACGACCATGTAGGCATCCTTGCGCGAGAGGCGGTTGCCCGCCTTGAGTCCGAAATACCTGAAGACGATGGCGGCAAGGAGTATCAGCCCCACCGAGGTGACAAACGCCGGCGTGTCGCCCTCGCCGCTATAGACAGAGATGCCCAGGCTCAGCGACATGAGGGCTGCCTCGAAGAAGAGGAGCGCTCCCATAATCTTGCTTATCATGTTCCAGTTGATCATAACAGCTGCACTCTATCAGATGAAGAACTTCTCTATCTTTTTCATATTGATATTGTGGCAGAACACCATCACCGTGTCGCCCGCCATAATCTGGGTATTACCCGACACCAGCATACCTACGCCGTTTCTTACCAGTCCGCCGATGGTCATGCCCTGTGGCAGTCCCAGTTCGTATACGGGCTTCTGGGTAATCTTGGAGTTCTCCTTGGGGATAAACTCGGCGATATCGGCATTGGCCGACATGAGGAAGGTGACATTGAGCACATCGGCATCGAGCAGCATCTGGTAGATGCGGCTGGCGGCGATGGCCTTCTTGTTGATGATGGTACCTATATCCAGGCTCTCTGCCATGCTTACATAGTCGAGATTCTCGACCATAGCCACGGTCTTTCTCACGCCCATTCGCTTGGCGGTGAGGCAGGCCAGGATGTTGGTCTCTGTGTTGCCCGTGAGCGCCACAAAGGCTTGGGTATTGTTGATGCTCTCTTCGGTGAGCAGCGACAGGTCACGGCCGTCACCGTTGATGACGAGCGCCTTATGGCTGTCGAGCATGTCGTTGAGCTGTTCGCAGCGCTCCAGACTGCTCTCGATGATTTTGACATCCATGTATTCGGGCATGCCCTTGACGGCGTTGACGGCAGTGTTGCCACCGCCCATAATCATCACGTTCTTGACATCGGCATACTGCTCCTTGCCCACTATCTTGCGGATGTAGGGGATAAACTGGCGCGTGGTCATGAAGTAGGCCAGGTCGTAGAGCTGCAGCACGTCGTTACCGCCAGGGATGATGGTATCGGGACCACGCTTCACCGCCACCACGTGGTAAGGGTCCTGCGCACCGCAGAGCTCGCGGAGCGGACGGTTCAGTATCTCGCATCCCTCGCGCAGCTTGATGCCCAGCAGGATGAGGGCTCCATTGTGCACATCCCAACGCTGGCGCACCCACGACATCTTGAGACCGTTGTTGATGTCACGGGCAGCGAGCACCTCGGGGTAGATGAGCTCGTCGACACCCAGTCTGACGAAGAGTTCGCGCTTGTCGTCTTCGATATATTCGGCGCGGTCTATGCGCGCCACGGTCTTGTGGGCACCGAGTGCCTTGGCCAGGATGCAGCAGTTGAGGTTGAGACTCTGGTCGGGGGTTACGGCGATGAAGAGGTCGGTGTGGCCCACGCCGGCATCGGTGAGGGCCTGTATGCTGTCGGGGTCGGCCACCATCGTCAGCAGGTCGTAGTCGCTGCCGATGCGTGCCAACCGGTCGGGGTCGGGGTCTATGAGCGTGATGTCCTCGTGGTTGCGCGAGAGCAGTCGTGCCAGATGGGTACCTATGGCGTAGGCACCGGTAATAATGATTTTCATCCTTTAATATGTTGAATAATCGTTGCCTTGTCTATACCCGCGATGCGGCGCAGTTCGCTTACGGTGCCGTGCTCGACAAACTCGTCGGGCAGGCCCAGCCTTACAATCTCGGGCGTATAGTGATGGTCGGCCATCCATTCGGTGACAGCCGTTCCCAGACCACCGCATCTCACACCGTCTTCCACGGTGATGACGCGGCTGAACCTCTGGCCCACCTCGTCGAGTATGCCGCCGTCGATGGGTTTGAGATAGCGCATATCGTAATGGGCCACAGTGAGCTGGCCCTCAGCCTCAACCTCAGCCACAGCCTCGGCAGCCACATTGCCTATAGGGCCGATGGTGAGCACAGCCACATCGTGACCCTCGTGCATGCGTCGGCCAGTGCCCACCTCGATGGCTTCGAGCTTGCAGCGCCAGTCGTTGTGCTCGGCAGCGCCTCGGGGATAGCGTATCACCACCGTACCCATGTCGGGGAGCTGTGCGGTGTACATCATCCGGCGCAGTTCGTGCTCGTCCATGGGCGAGCAAATCGTGAGATGGGGGATGGGGCGCAGCGCCGCCATATCGAAGGCGCCATGGTGGGTGGGGCCGTCCTCGCCCACCAGTCCGCCGCGGTCCAGACAGAGCACCACGGGCAGCGAGAGCAGAGCGAGGTCGTGAATGATATTGTCGTAAGCGCGCTGGGCAAACGAGCTGTAGATATTGCAGAAGGGTTGGAGACCGTCTTTGGCCATACCTCCCGAGAAGGTCACGGCGTGGCCCTCGGCTATGCCCACATCGAAGGCGCGGTCGGGCATGGCATTCATCAGTATGTTCATCGAGCAGCCGGTGGGCATGGCGGGTGTAACGCCCACAATGCGGTCGTTCATCTGTGCCAGTTCGAGCAGGGTCTCACCAAACACATCCTGGTACTTGGGAGGCTTGTTGGACGAGTCGCTCACGATGCGCTCGCCGGTCTCGGCATCAAATCGGCCCGGAGCGTGCCAGATGGTGGCTTCGTTTTCGGCGGGCTTGTAGCCTTTGCCCTTGGTGGTATGCAGGTGCAGCAGCTTGGGGCCCTTCATGTCTTTGAGCTGGCGCAGCAGGCGCACCACCTCCTTGACGTCGTGACCGTCGAAGGGACCGAAGTAGCGTATGTTCATGCCCTCAAAGATATTCTGCTGATGGCTCAGCACCGACTTGATGGCGTTGTTGAGTCGTATGATGCCCTTGCGGCGGCGGTCGCTCAGATGGCCATTGTCCTCGAGCCATCGGGCCACCTTGAACCTTATCTTGTTATAGGTGGCATTGGTGTCGAGATTGAGCAGATACTTCTCCATACCACCCACAGCGCGGTCTATGCTCATGTCGTTGTCGTTGAGGATGATGAGCAGATCATTGGGGGTCGACGAGACATTGTTGAGACCCTCAAAGGCCAGACCGCCACTCATGGCACCATCGCCGATGACGGCCACCACATGACGGTCGTTGTGCCCGGTCTTGCGGGCAGCCACCGCCATACCGAGGGCGGCAGAGATGGAGTTGGAGGCATGACCGCAGGCGAAAGTGTCGTACTCGCTCTCCAATGGGGAGGGAAACGGGCGGACGCCGTGCAGATGACGGTTGGTGCAGAACGTGTCGCGACGTCCTGTAAGTATCTTGTGACCATAAGCCTGATGACCCACATCCCACACTATGCGGTCGTCGGGGGTATTGAAGACATAGTGCAGGGCAACGGTAATCTCAACGACGCCCAGACTCGAGGCAAAGTGACCGGGATTGACCGACACCTCGTCGATAATGTCTTGGCGCAGCTCGCTGCAAACCTCTGCCAACTGGTCTATATCCAACTTGCGCAGGTCAGAAGGGTATTTTATTTGGCTTAGTAGTCCGAATTTATTCTTGTCCACATCTATAACATGTTATATTCATGCAAAAGTATTAATTTTTTTTGATATTAACCTATTTATTCATGAAAAAATGGCGCCCGCCCTTACAGTCGCGCGCATTATAATATAATAAGGTGTAAAGGGAGTAAAGCACAGCCCCACGGTTGGCGCCAGCAGGGGCAGCGGAGTCCACCCTGTCCAGGTATTGACAAGAGGTGTGCGCAAGCAGCAGTTAAGTGGGGATGATACAAATAAGGAGCCCACAAGCAGCAGCAACGTGGGGAATGATACAAACGAGGAACCCACAAGCAGCAGCAACGTGGGGAATGATACAAACGAGGAGCCCGCAAGCAGCAGCAACGTGGGGAATGATACAAACGAGGAACCCACAAGCAGCAGCTACGTGGGGAATGATACAAATAGAGAGCCCACAAGCAGCAGCAACTCTGTAGGAGTTGCGATTCCCCAGCCCAGGGTTGCGGGCGAAGACCGCTACCCTGGGTAGCGACCCCACTAACCTGGCAACTCTGTAGGAGTTGCGATTAGCCGCAGGCGTTACCCACAGCAGGACAAAGGGTAGGAATGGGTAGGCGGTTATTAGCAGATTGAGTATAACGCCTTCGGCTAAACGCAACTCCTACAGAGTTGCTATATCTTTGTGTATCAGCACCCAGGGTAGAGGCGCTGCACGCCTCAACCCTGGGCTATGAAATCGCAACTCCTACAGAGTTGCCAGGGGTGCGTACCATCCACAATGGGCTACTTGTATCACTGTCATGGGCATATCCACTGCACGCCTCTACTTTGGGTTACACCCTCACCACATTCCCCATAAACGCGACACACGCCATCGCGCCGATGGGCCTCGCCCCAGCGCTGCCGATGGAACTGTGCCATCTGCGCATTGTGTTCCGCCATGCCCTAATCGTCCTTGGCGGCTCGTGACGGTTGTCACGGGCTCACGTGCCGCTTGTTACGTGAGCCCGTATCATAAGGCACGTGACCACGTATCATCCGTCACGAACCACCGATATGACCGTCCACGACGGCGGGCGTTATGGCGGCGGGCACGGCGTGGCTATCGATGGTGATGGAGGCCACATATAAACTGGAGGCGGGGCATGAAATAGAGAAATCGGGACTTGCAATGATTACGGCAAGCCCCGAAATAGTGGTATCAAACCACGAAATGATAAATAAAGACATCGCCAGAGAGTTGGCTGCTATGGGCGGCAGATATACTTAGACTGACGCCAATGCGGGAGCAGAGGACGCCAATGCGGGAGCAGAGGACGCCAACGCGGGAGCAGAGGACGCCACCTCGGCGACGGAGGAAATAGAAAAATCCCGGACAACTGCCTGCTGCCCGGGACTGATGCTTGTAACCGTTATGGCGCGGAGAGACGCCTACTTCTTCTCTACCATCTTCCACTCGATGACGAAGGCGATGAGCAAGCCTACGCCGCCGCCTATGGCTGCCGTAAGCCAGAGGGTGAGTATGGTGAAGTCAGCCACACGGGCCAGCACGGCTGCGATGCCTGTAAAGAACAGCAGCAGACCCAGGCGCAGGGTGGCGAACGAGAGAGAGTGACGGCGCCCGGTCTCCTCGAGCAGTAAGCGTGCCGTGTCGCAGTCCACACCGCCGCTGATGATTTCGCTACGCAGTCTGAAAGCGTTGCGTTTCATGTCTACAAGGTAGTAGACCAGACCGATAATCAACGAGAGGGGGACGGAGAACACCATAATGATGGCGACGATTTGTTTTATTAAATCCATAATGCAATCCATAATGCTTAATGTGTTAATGTTGTTAATATTGTTGTTGTCATTGCTTTACCTAAAGACCGGCATGCAGACAAATTATTACACTCTGGTGACAGAAAAATCGCAGATGACGCGGACGACAGCCACGAGGGTAGTCACTGCCGCCACTGCCATAGACACGGCGACGACGGGAGTGGACGCCGAAGCCACGCTGTCTGACAAGACGCCGACGACAAAGACCAGCAGCGGCATGCCAAAGGCAAAAGCCACCACGCGCGCCCAACGGCGCAGCAGGGTGCGGCGTGCCGAGCGTCTTACCTCGGTCATCACCCTGGTGTTGATATCCGAGAGCAGCATCTGCCGCTCTACCGCCTCGCTGATGAGGCGGTCAAACTCTTGTTCATTCATCTTCTCCATGTTCCAGTTGTTTCTTTAATCGTTGACGTATACGGTTGAGCCGCACCAGCACATTGGCCTGGGTGAGACTGAGCCTGGCGGCTATCTCGGCGGTGGTCTGGTGGCGGTAGTAATGCAGCTGCACGATGCTCCTGTCGGGCTCGCCCAACTGCGAGACAGCCTGCTCCATGCGCTGCAGGCGGCGTTCGTGCTCGGGGGAATAGTCTTCGTAGGGCACATCGTGGTCCAACTGACCGGCACGACGGCGGCGGGCGGTGTCGAGATAGGTCAGCGACAGGCGCACGGCTATCATGGCGAGCCACGGCGCGATGGAGTCGTCGCCATGCCAGTCGGCAAGCCGGGTATAGGCGCGCACAAAGGTCTGCTGGGCTATCTCGGCAGCCAGGTCACGACATCGCACCACGCCCATGGCCTTGGCAAAGACCAGGGCCGAATGTCGGCTCACGATATCGCTGTAAGCCTGGGTCTTGCCGCCCAGCACGAGCGTCACCAGTTGTCTGTCGGTCATCTCTGTTTTCATTGTCTTTTTCTTACAAGACGACGGTGGGGCGCTATTATTACACCCCATGCCCATATTTTTTCTCTGACGAGGCGCTGCCCTAACCTCCCCCGTGGCTGAGGCAAAGAAAAAGCCACCGCCTGCCCTACTGCTCTCTACAGGATGGCTGGCGGTGGCCCGATGGTATATCAGCGTGGGACTTTACTTCACATTGCCCACCTTGACGAGATACTCGGCTATCTGCACGGCATTGAGCGCGGCGCCCTTGCGTATCTGGTCGCCGGTAAGCCAGAGGGTGATGCCATGGTCGTCGACCAGGTCGCGGCGCACGCGGCCTACGAAGACATCGTCCTTGCCCGCACTCTCAAGCGGCATGGGATAAACATAGTGCTGGGGGTCGTCCTCAAGGGTGCAACCGGGAGCTGCAGCAATGGCAGAGCGCACCTCGTCGACGGTAAGCGGACGCTCGGTCTCTATCCACACAGACTCGGAGTGAGAGCGGAGCGAAGAGACGCGCACACAGGTGGCGCTGGTGCGCACGTCGCTGTGCATAATCTTACGGGTCTCATGATACATCTTCATCTCCTCCTTGGTATAGTCGTTGTCGGTCATCACGTCAATCTGTGGAATGACGTTGTAGGCCAGCTGATGGGGAAACTTGTTGATGGTCTTTACCTTGCCCTCGGTGAGAACCTCACGGTACTGCTGCTCGAGTTCGGCCATGGCTGCGGCACCTGCACCGCTGGCGCTCTGGTAAGAAGAGACATGGACACGGCGGATGTGGCTGAGCTTCTCGATGGGCTGCAGCACTACGACCATCATGATGGTGGTGCAGTTGGGGTTGGCAATGATGCCACGGGGGCGGTTGAGGGCGTCCTCGGGATTGACCTCGGGCACTACCAGTGGCACGTCCTCGTCCATGCGGAAGGCGCTGGAATTGTCAATCATCACCGCGCCGTGCTTGGTGATGGTCTCGGCAAACTCCTTGGAAGTGCCGCCACCGGCAGAAACGAAGGCTATATCTATATCGCGGAAGTCGTCGTTGTGCTGGAGCAGCTGGACTTCGTACTCTTTACCTTTGAAAGCGTATTTGGTACCTGCGCTGCGCTTGGAGCCAAACAGTACCAGCTCATCGATGGGAAACTCTCTCTCAGCGAGAATACGAAGAAACTCTTGTCCAACGGCGCCACTCGCGCCCACAATTGCTACTTTCATTTTGTTTATTTCTTATTGATTATCTGTTATCGTGTGCAAAATTACAACATTTGGGGCACTTATCAGTTAATTTTTAGGGATTTTATCATCAAATGTGACATTTTTTTCGGACCTTTGCAGTAGATTTATACGTCACAGAGAGCTATGCCCGATTTATCCCAATATTTCCCCATAACCGACCCGACAATCATATTCTTTGTCGTGCTGCTCATCATCCTCTTTGCGCCAATCATCATGGGCAAGTTGCGTATTCCCCACATCATCGGCATGGTGCTGGCGGGTATGGCGATAGGCAGCTACGGCCTGAATATACTCTCGCGCGACGCCTCTTTCGAGCTCTTCGGCAAGGTGGGCATGTACTACATCATGTTCCTCGCCGCCCTGGAGATGGATATGGAGGGTGTGAAGCGTACGAAGGGTCAGATGGGTATCTACGGCATACTCACCTTTATCCTGCCGGCACTGCTCACGGGTGGCGCTGCGCGCTGGATACTGGGTTATCCGGTGCAGACCTGTCTGCTGCTGGGCTGTCTGATGGCCTCAAACACGCTGGTGGCCTACCCCATCGTGGGACGTTATGGTCTGCAGCGCAAACCGAGTGTGGCGCTGAGCGTGGGGTCGTCGATGCTGTCGCTCTTCATGGCGCTCATGGCGCTGGCAGCCATCGTGGGCATACACCAGGGCGACAGCGGCATAGGGTTCTGGGCTCTGTTTGCCGCCAAGACCGTGGCGCTCTGCCTGTTTATGAGTATGGTGATACCGAGGCTGACGCGCTGCTTTCTGCGCCGGTACAGCGACTCGGTGATGCAGTTTATCTTTGTGCTCGCCATACTCTTCATGAGTGCCGTGCTGTCGGGGTTGGCTGGGCTTGAAGGCATCCTCGGCGCATTCCTTGCCGGACTGATACTCAACAGATACATACCCCGCCTGTCGCCGCTGATGAACCGCATCGAGTTTATCGGCAACGCCCTGTTTATCCCCTACTTCCTGATAGGTGTGGGCATGCTCATCAACGTGAGGCTGCTCTTCACCGGAGGGCAAATCATCTGGGTGGCAGCGGTGATTACCATCTTCGGCACGCTGGGCAAGGCACTGGCAGCCTACATCTCATCGGTGGCACTGCGGCTGCCGTGGACATCGGGCAACATGATGTTTGGTCTCACCTCGGCACATGCCGCCGGAGCCATAGCCATACTGATGACAGGCATGAAGCTGGCCTCGCCCGGAGGCGTATCGATGATAGATGACACGCTGCTCAACGGTGTGGTGCTGATGATACTCTTCACCTGCGTCATCTCGACCATCGTCACCGACAGGGCGGCGCAGCAGATAGTGTTCCGCGACAAGGAGTATGCACCCAAGAACCCCAGCAAGGACAACGAGAAGATACTGGTGCCGGTGAAATATCCCGAGTATGCCGACCAGCTGATGTCAATGGCCTTCATGATGCGCAACCCCAAGCTGAAGACGCCCATTGTGGGCCTCAACGTGGTCTACGACGACGCCGACCTGATGCAGAACCAGGAAGAGGGGCAGAAGCTGCTGGAACATCTGGTGCGCCATGCCGCATCAGCAGACGTGCAGATGGAGACTCAGGTGCGCATAGCCGCCAACATAGCCAACGGCATCAAGCATGCCTTCAAGGAGTTTCAGGCTTCGGAGATACTCATAGGCATGCACATGCACGCCGACAAGTCCAACAAGTTCTGGGGAAACTTCCACCAGAGTCTCTTCAACGGACTCAACTGCCAGATTATCATGGCGCGCCTCAACCAGCCGCTCTCCACGCTGCGCCGCATACAGGTGGCTGTGCCGTCGAGGGCCCAGTATGAGCCTGGATTCTATCGATGGATGGAACGACTGGCCCGTATGGCAGAGAACCTGGAATGTCGCATCACCTACCACGCCCGCGAAGACACCATGGCACTGATTACCGAATGGGTGCGCAACCAGCACCCCGCGCTCAGGGCCGAATACATAAGCATGAACCACTGGAACCAGTTGCCGCATCTGGCTACGACGATTGCCGACGACCACCTGTTTGTGGTGGTGACAGCCCGCAAGGGCACGGTGTCGTACAAGTCGGCGCAGGAGAAGCTGCCCTACGAGATAGAGCACTACTTCAACGGCACCAACCTGATGATAATCTTCCCCGACCAGTATGGAGGCACCATGGACGAGATGACCTTCGCCCAGCCACAGCACACGGAGGAAGACAGCGCTTATGACATGATACACAACTGGATAGCCAAGCACTGGCGTCACAAGAACTAAGACAGACACTATGATAGATATCAAAGGCATAACCAAGAGTTTCGGCTCGCTGCAGGTGCTCAAGGGCATAGACCTGCACATCAACAAGGGCGAGATACTGAGTATCGTCGGCCCCAGCGGTGCCGGCAAGACCACACTGCTGCAGATAATAGGCACACTGGACAAGCCCGATGGCGGACAGGTGTGCATCGACGGCGTAGAGGTAAGCCGGCTGAAGTCGAACAAGCTGAGCGATTTCCGTAACCGTCATATCGGTTTCGTGTTCCAGTTCCATCAGCTTCTGCCCGAATTTACCGCCATCGAAAACATCATGATTCCCGCCCTCATCGCCGGAACCGGCAAGAGCGAGGCTCGCGAGAAAGCCATGCAGCTGCTGCAGTTTATGGGACTCGAAGAGCGGGCACAGCACAAGCCCGCCCAACTCTCAGGAGGTGAAAAGCAGCGCATCGCCGTGGCAAGAGCGCTCGTCAACGACCCCGACGTGATACTGGCTGACGAACCCAGCGGCTCGCTCGACAGCAAGAACAAGCAGGAGTTGCACCAGCTCTTCTTCGACCTGCGCGAGAAGATGGGCCAGACCTTTGTCATCGTGACCCACGACGAACAGCTGGCTGCCATCACCGACCGCACCATCCACCTGAAGGACGGCATGATCATCCACACCGAAACACCAAATCAAGAAGACAATGGAGAAGATACAACTGGGAGCATATAACCTGCTGAAAATAGTGAAAGAGGTAGACTTCGGACTCTACCTCGACGGAGGCGATGAGGGCGAGATACTGCTGCCCAAACGCTATGTACCCAAAGATTATAAGATAGGTGACGAACTCGACGTGTTTCTGTACCTCGACCAGGACGAACGCCTCGTGGCTACCACCGAGCACCCGCTGGCCAAGCCGGGCGACTTTGCCTACCTCGAGTGCTCGTGGGTGAACGAATACGGCGCCTTCCTCAACTGGGGCCTGATGAAAGACCTCTTCTGCCCCTTCCGCGAACAGAAACGCCGCATGGAGATAGGTTCGTCGTACATCGTCTATGTGACCATCGACGAAGAGAGCTACCGCATTATGGCTACGGCGAAGGTGGAGAAATACCTCAACAAGGAAAAGCCCACATACAACGCCGGCGACGAGGTAGACATCATGATATGGCAGAAGACCGATCTGGGCTTCAAGGTCATCATCGACAACCAGTATGCCGGCCTCATCTACCGCGACCAAATCTTCAAGCACGTGCAGACGGGCGACCGCATGAAGGCTTACATCGCCTGCGTGCGCCCCGACGGCAAGATAGACCTCACGCTGCAGCCCACAGGCCGCCAGCAGACACTCGACTTCTCGGAGACGCTGCTCAACTGGCTGCAACAGCACGACGGATACTGCGAACTGGGCGACAAGAGCGATGCCGAGGAGATAAAGGCACGCTTCGAGGTGAGCAAGAAGGTCTATAAGAAGGCCATCGGTGACCTCTACCGACGCAGACTCATCGTCATGGAGAACGGAGGCATACGCCTGATAGACAAAGTATGAAAACAAGATGAGGAAGCTATTGTCCTTTATCCTTTTATCTACCTTCACCTGTCATATCTATGCCCAAAGGGATTTCAGAGAGAAACAGAGGGTTAGCAACTCTGTCCTTTTCACTATCGAGACACATGACGGCAAGAGATATCTAACAAGTGATGCGTTATTTCATTCTTCAGAGATAACCTATATGGGCTGGCTGAAAGTAGAAGAGAAATACAAGAGAATGGGAGTAAAGACAATGATACTTTTCAAACTTCCTGCCGATGTAAAAGCAATGGCATGGAAGGACTTTATAAGGCGTAAAGGTATCACTATACATAAGAATGACACCGTTTACTACCAGTCTCTTCCCATCGGGACGTTATACGAACCCCTTCTCAGCCCCGACTATATAACAGGCATCAAGAGAAACGGCCATCGAGTAGATATTGTCTATAAGCAAAAAATGAATCGCAAGCCGTCGTGGGCAACTGAGAAGGCAAGAGATAGCGTCTATAAAGTACGGGCACAACGCCAACAAGCAACAGGAATAACAGATAGAAAGGCAAGGCGCGCTTCGAGGTGAGCAAGAAGGTCTATAAGAAGGCCATCGGCGACCTCTACCGACGCAGACTCATCGTCATGGAGGACGGAGGCATAAGACTCGTAGCGCAAAAAGACTGAGATTGTGGCAGCTGCAAACAAAATAATCGGCAAAATGCTTGGCAGTTAGCGCAAAAAGCAGTACCTTTGCACCGCAATTTCGGAAAATCCGATGCATTCGAAGGCGTGGCCGGTTGTGATTAAGGCCAGCAGGCGCCCGATGGATGTAATAGCACAACAATTAATCAACTTATAATCATGTATTTAGACAAAGCTAAGAAAGAAGAGATCTTCGCACAGTATGGTAATGACGCCAAGAACACTGGTTCTGCCGAGAGCCAGATTGCTCTGTTCACCTATCGTATCGCTCACCTCACTGAGCACGTAAAGCAGAACCGCAAGGACTTCGTTACCACCCGCTCACTGACTCAGCTCGTAGGTAAGCGTCGCGCGCTGCTCGACTATCTCTATCGCATCGACATCAACCGCTACCGCGCCATCATCAAGGCTCTCGGTCTGCGTAAGTAATCGCAACGCAACGGTTGGTCGAAAGACCCATACAAGGATGCCCGTCCGCAAGGATGGGCATCCTTTTTTGTTGTACCTCTGTCTGGCACAAAAAGAAGCTGTGCCAAGCTATCGACAGGATAGCTTGACACAGCTTGGGATTGCAGCTGGCGGGATGGCCTCGCCGCCGGCAGTCTGACGGGCAAGAGCCGCGACAGACGCAGTCTATAGGATGCCTATGGTGAGGCAGTTACTCCTTGTTGGCACGCTTACGCTCGAGATGGTCGAGCAGCACCTTGCGCATACGCATGCTCTTGGGTGTCACCTCGACATACTCGTCGCCCTTGATATACTCCAGACACTCCTCGAGACTCATCACCACCTTGGGGATGACACGGGCCTTCTCGTCGCTACCGCTGGCGCGGACGTTGGTGAGTTGCTTGGCCTTGGTGACATTGATGACCAGGTCGTTGTCATGAACGTGCTCGCCCACAACCTCGCCGGCATATACCTCCTCGCCCGGGTCGATGAAGAACTTGCCACGGTCCTGCAGCTTGTCAATCGAATAGGCGTAGGCGGTACCCGTCTCGAGGGCTATCATCGAACCATTGGTACGACGAATAATCTCGCCCTTGAACGGCTGATACTCCTTATAACGGTGGGCCATGATGGCCTCGCCCTGAGAGGCGGTGAGCACATTGGTACGCAGACCAATGATACCGCGGGAGGGTATCTCAAACTGTATATTGACGCGGTCGCCCTCGGTATCCATACCCACGAGCTCGCCCTTGCGACGAGTAACCATGTCAATCATCTTGCTGGAGAAGTCCTGGGGCACATTGATGGTGAGCTCCTCAATGGGCTCGCACTTCTGGCCGTCTATCTCCTTGTAGATAACCTGTGGCTGACCTACCTGGAGCTCGTAGCCCTCGCGGCGCATGGTCTCGATGAGCACAGAGAGGTGGAGCACACCACGGCCGCTGACAATCCAACGGTCGGTACAGCCCTCGACAGGAACTACGCGGAGCGCGAGGTTCTTCTCCAGCTCCTTCTGCAGTCGGTCGTTGATGTGGCGCGAGGTGCAGAACTTGCCCTCACGGCCGAAGAAAGGACTATCGTTGATGGTGAAGAGCATACTCATCGTAGGCTCGTCGATGGCGATGGGTGGCAGAGGCTCGGGGTTCTCGAAGTCGGCGATGGTGTCGCCAATCTCGAAACGCTCGAGACCGATAACGGCACAGATGTCGCCAGAGCAAACCTCGTCGGTCTTCTTGTGACCCATACCCTCAAAGGTATGCAGCTCCTTAATCTTGGTCTTCTCCTTGCTGCCGTCGCGGTGACAGATAGTGATGTTCATACCATCGCGCAGCACGCCACGGTGCACGCGGCCCACGGCGATACGACCCGTGTAGCTGCTATAGTCGAGCGAAGTGATAAGCATCTGGGGCGTTCCGTCCAACTGGCGTGGAGCAGGAATCTTCTCGAGTATCTCGTCGAGCAGATATTCGATATTGTCGGTAGGCTTGGTCCAGTCTGCCGACATCCAGCCGTTCTTGGCAGAACCATAGACGACAGGGAAATCGAGCTGGTCTTCGGTGGCGTTGAGGTCGCACATAAGGTCGAACACCATCTCATAGACCTGCTCGGGACGGCAGTTGGGTTTGTCTACCTTGTTGACCACCACGATGGGCTTCAAGCCCAACTGCAGCGCCTTCTGCAGCACAAATCGGGTCTGGGGCATAGGGCCCTCAAAGGCGTCGACGAGCAGCAGACAGCCGTCGGCCATATTGAGCACACGCTCTACCTCGCCACCGAAGTCGGAGTGACCCGGGGTGTCGAGGATATTTATCTTAACACCTTTCCAGTTGATAGAAACGTTTTTGGAGAGGATGGTGATACCGCGCTCACGTTCCAAATCGTTAGCATCCAACACCTCACCACTATTATCCTGGCCCTCACGGAAGAGTTTTCCGGCGAGCATCATCTTGTCGACCAGCGTAGTTTTTCCGTGGTCGACGTGTGCAATCACTGCAATATTCCTAATGTCTTGCATCAAATGTTACCTTAAATTCGGATGCAAAGTTACTGAAACTATCGGACAAAAAGACATACTTGTTGAGTTTTTTGACATGACTCGCGGTAATTTATGATAATTTACTAATGTACTGAGTATTACAAGGAATGAATTGCTATAGAATACGGGCTGCCAGCACGCTCTCGCAGTTGGCAGCCCGTCGCAGAGTGGAGACCCTAAGGTCTGGGGATTATATCAGTCTATGAAGCACTCTTCACGGTAACACCGTCGACGATGACGGTAGCCTTGGTACCCCTCTTCTCGTTCCACAGCGAGTTGCCGCTGACAGAGCCGTTGTCGAATCCGGTAGCTGTGCAGTTGTTGATAACCACCTTGTAGGAAGTGCCTACGCCTGTGAGAAGAGAGCTGTCAATCTCTATGGCAGCCTTGCCTGTAGCGGGAGCCGAGGCGTTAAAGGTGCAGTCCTGGAATGTGGCTGTCTGGCCTGTTATGGCACCTTCGTTGTAGATGAGCACACTCTTGCCGGCGCAGCTGAAGGCGCAGCGGGTAAAGGTAATGTTAGATGAACCATAGGTCCAGATGTTGTAACTGCTGCTTGAGGTCTGCTCAAACTTACAGTCTTCATATGAAGCATCAGCTGCATAAGAGAAGGGCTGGCCGGTAATCACACAGCCTTTGTACTTCACCGTGGTAGCATGCTGGATACCTACGTAGTTGGCATTGGGCGACGCTACGGTGACATTCTCAAACGCAACATTCGTGGCAGTTACAGCGGCGGGAATACTGATTGTGGTCGTAGCGGCATCGTCGCTGGAGAATACCACGCCGTCGGCAGGTGCAGTAGAGAGAGTATAGGAGTTGCCGGCAGCCAACTTCACAACGGTATTGGGCTGAGAGGCAGCAGCAGTCATCTCGGCTTGGGTCGAAGCATGTACCATGCGGTAGGTGGTGTTGTGGTCAGGAGTGGAGAAAGCAGGGTCGACCACTACGGAGAATGTGGTAGTACCAGAGAGGATGTTGCCCACGATATTGGTGCGGTAATTGCGCTGGAGGGGCAGGTTCTGCAGACCGTTCTTGACTACGATTTCGGTGCCGGAGGCTGTCTTGAAGGTAAATTCAGCCGAAGCCAGGGTCTTCTGGGTACCGTCGGTAGCGTCGTTGGGCAGAATGTAGCTCATGGAGAGATACTTGTAATCCTCCTTGGTGCCGTCACCATCGGCATCGACCTTCAGGGACTCGCCAGGCTTAGTAGCATAGGTAAAGTTGACATCGGCGGCGCCAGATACCTTGCCGTCAAGTACATTCAGCGTAGTGGCTGCCTGCTTCACGGTCACCTTTGATTTGTCGAAAGTAGCGCCCGAAGCTACAGCTGCATTCCAGTCTGCTATAGTAGTACCCACATTGAGTTGGGCGAAGGGGCGCTTGAGTTCAACGGTCTGAGCGACATCGCCATTGACGGTTATCTCAACGGCATTGAAGAATGCGTCGCGACTCTCGTCATTGTTGGCGCCGCTGTAGTTGACCGAAACCTGCATGTTGTCATTCACGGAGTAAGCAGTGGTTCCGGCTTTCTGGGCCCAGAAGGCTACCTTGTAGGTCTGGCCCTTTGCCAAGGTGAGCGCTACCGTATGGCCGGAGCTGAGGTCGGTTGCAGACACTTTAACGAGGGGCAGTGCATCAATGGGGTTGCCATTCTTGTCAAACACACGATAGACAAGCTCATCGACGGTGGTGCCGTCACTGATAGCACGGGTAAGGGCACCATCGGCGCTTACCTTGAACGTTACCTGGGCAAGACTGCTGTCTGCCTGCGGGACATTGTTGTCGTCCGAACACGAGTTTGCCAGCATCAGAGCGGCAAACATTCCAAAGATAGTTACTTTTTTCATTTTGTAAATAATTTAGATGATTAAGATAATTGATATATAAAACAATGTGAATTAGTTGTTCTATGGTAAGGGGAATGTCAGTAGAAGACATTGAACTCGCCGTCGTAACCGGGGTTGACGCTTACGCCACCCGTGGCAGTCTGGGTGAGAAACTCGCCTCTGACGATGGTATGGCGGCTGCGCTGGAGCGGCACGTTGACGGCGCGGGAGAGCGAAACCTGACGACCCTGGCGATCGTAGATGCCCAACTGCACGGTGACCTCGGAGGCGTGGCCGTTGACGAGCACATAGTCAAACCCCAACGAGGCTTCGTCGGCAGACAGGCGCTCCACGCGGCCATCGCAGACCACTCCCATAATGGCGTCGGTGGGCTTGTCGGTAAATATATTATAGGTGTTGGGTGCGTAGCCGTTGTAGATGATGCGCACGGTGAACATATCCAGGTCTACGGCAGGCGTCGCGGCTCCCGTAGAAGGGTCGACGGGCGTATGGCCGGCTATGGCTGCCGACTGCTGCTCGATAAAGAGGCGCACATCATTGGCCACAAACTCAAACTTGGCGAGCGGGCGGGTCATCTGCACGGTGACTCCGACGGGCGCCTGCTCACTGGTGCTGGTGGCGACGACAGCCTCGGCCTCACCTCTGAACGCATCGCGGTAGTCAGTGCTGCCCTGATAGGGCATGAGGACTCTGATGCTGGAAAAATCGGAAGCATCGTAGAAGCCACCCACGCCGGCATCATCATCAGAGAGGTCGGCCCACACCATGACGCGATAGCTGCCGGCAGGGGCGTCGAGGTCTATATCGGCATCATAGCCCTGACTGACGTCGCGCCGCACGATGTATTCGCGGACGGGAATTGCCTGGGGCGCAGAGGCTTGAGGATAGAGACGGATGATGTATCTCATCGTGCCACGGGTGCGGACAGAGGTAACCTGGACGGGGGCTCCAGTGCGCGAGAGGGTGTAGTAGACCTGGGGCATATCGGTATCAAACCGCAGATGCAGACTGACCTTCGCCGTGTCGGGCACGTCGGGAAACTCATGCACTCCACATCCCACAAGGAGCAGCGGCAGCACTGCCAGCAGCATCCTTGCATGCAGGCAGCAGAGGCGGCGGAGTATAGTGGACTGGTTTGGCATCATCATTTTCTCCCTCGTTTGAAGTCAAACACATAACAGAGCGACAGCGAAGCCTGGTCTATACCCGTGTAGGTCTTGTTCTCGGTATATGCCTTGAGGCCGTTGGGCTGGTTGTAGAACTTGTCGTGGTTGAGCGAATAGACGCCAACACCGGCAGAGAGCTCCATCTGCCAACGACGGTTGCGGCTGACGGGGAGTCGCAGTCCTGCCGACACGCCACCACCGAGCGCCGGACGATGACCGCCACGGTCCTGGGTGCGATAGCGTCCGCCAAAAGCCACATTGTAGTAAGCCATGCCGAGATGGGCTCCCACAAAGAAGCCGGTATTGCAGGCTGAGGGCCAATAGCGACACTCGGGATAGAGCGAGAAGGTGCGGTATTTGCGGCTGTTGCTGAAATAGTTCCATGCCGAGAAGTTCACGGGCAGAGCCACCGACCAATGAGGGGCGACATCCATCTCAATGGCGATATTGGAGATGAGAAACGCCCAAGCCACGGCATTGGTCTTGAGGATGATATGGCGCTGACAGGGAGTCTCTGCCGTCGTCGCCACAGTATCTGCCGTGGATGGTGCTACCGTGGGAGCGGCTGGCGCAGGCTCGGGCATGGGTTCGGGAGCCGGACATACGATGGTGGGAGGTGTCTCTACGCGTGCCACGTCGACCTCGGCACGTGCCATACGCATCTGGGGATAGACATCACGCATAAGTATGGGCCAGAGTCGGCCACCCTGGGCGCGGCGCAGGAGCAGCACGCGGCGGTCTATCGTCAACCCGCGGTGATAGGAGACCTGGGTAGAGTCGAGCGACAGGATATGCGCCATCGACGCAGTGTAGGGCGACAGCCTGGGGCTATCGAGGGTGAGGGTATCGAGCAACGACCAGCCCACACCCATATTGTCTGCCAACACGAGGGGCAACTCTGTATCGGTATGAGCACGAAGCCATGAGGCCAGAGCCTGGGCACGGCGGTTGGCGAGACGGCGATTGGTCTCATAACTGCCTTCGGGCGACGCCATACCCGTAATCTGGACATTCAAAAGCAAAAGACTGCTGTCGCGGCGCACCGCTGACAGATAGTCGAGCATAGCCGACAGACTACAGCCGTTACTGGTATAGGCAGTATCGAGCACCGTTTTGCCCACGGGAAAGAAGACGCTGAAATGGGTGTTGACCACATGACTCTGCGACCTGGACTCTGTGACGGGCATCCAGACGATTAGCATGAGCGTGATGATGTAAGTCAGTCGTTTCATATCGGTTAGAGTTATCGGTTCAAATCCTTGGATACAAGTTGTAGACAATTGACACGCATGGCATTGGATTGTCGATTTGTATCTATCGTACGCTGCAAATTTAACCCAAATCGGTCATTAGAAAAAGTTTCTTGTCATTTTCTAATGACCGCCATTAGAAAAATAGCTTTGTATATGCTTGATTCATAAATATTTACTAACTTTACCACGAAAAAAAGAATATACTCCG
>NZ_NPJL01000050.1:0-1469 GCF_002251325.1 Prevotella sp. P4-67 | reverse complement strand
AACCCAAATCGGTCATTAGAAAAAGTTTCTTGTCATTTTCTAATGACCGCCATTAGAAAAATAGCTTTGTATATGCTTGATTCATAAATATTTACTAACTTTACCACGAAAAAAAGAATATACTCCGATGCGAAACTGTGACATAAAGTTTGTAAATAAGGAAATAACACCTTTTGGTGGTCTTTCCCTGTTCTTCAAAATGCTTGAGAAATGCCATTTTGAAGAGCATGTTATGCAAAGTGGTTTACCTCTTCAAGGTTCCAACCGTGGTTACAAACCAATCCAGTTGATATTGGGATTGTTTGCAGGTGTGTGGTGTGGCGCAAGTTGCTTTGGACATCTTGACGTGGTTCGTTATGACGCTGCACTATGTGACCTATTAGGATGGGAACGTGGAGCAGACCATCGTGCATACCAGCGCTATCTAAACAAATTCTCCCAAGCTGTCAACCAGCGTGTTTTCGGAAATTTGTTCCGTTGGTTTTTCTCCGAGTTGAAGTTCGACAACTACACTTTAGACTTCGATTCTACAGTGATGGTCCGTGAGGGAAGTCAAGAAGGAGCTGCCAAAGGATACAACCCCAAACGTCCTGGACGACTCTCGCATCATCCTCTTCTTGCATTCGTTTCCGATGTAAGGATGATAGCAAATTACTGGCTACGTCCAGGCAACACATCCGCAAGTACCAATTATCTGTCATTTCTTGAGGACACGCTCTCAAAACTTGAGGGCAAACGTGTCGGACTGGTCCGCATGGATAGCGGTTTCTTTGCAAAGGAAATACTTGACTATCTGGAAATGAAAGGGTTACACTATATCATTGCCTGCCGTTTCAATAATCGCATAAAGTATAGTCTTACCCATGAACGCAAATGGATAGAGTTGACAGACGGATTGGAAATATCCGAAACCATCTATCAGGCAAACGGTTGGGAGAAGCCTAGACGCATTGTGATGGTCAGACAAGAAATAGACAAGCGCCCCAAAGCTGCAGGAAAGCAAATCAAGCAACTGGAGCTTTTTGAGAATGAGGAAGATTTCGGAAAATACCGATACAGCTGCTTTGTAACAGACCTTGACCTGCCGGCCAAGATTGTATATGACTCATATCGCGGAAGAGCGGACTCTGAGAATAGGATAAAAGAATTGAAGAATGATTTCTCCATCGATGACTTTGTCACAAATAACTTCTGGGCAACAGAGGCATGTGGAAACTTCATTGTAATGGCATATAACTTTATGTCGTTGTTCAGACATGCGCTGATCAATTCCAACAAGAAGAAATTTCTGAAGACTATCCGATACGAGTTGATATCGACGCCAGCCTATCTGGGAAGAACAAAAGACAAGCACATCCTATATTTGGCTAGATCACTAAAAACACGACAATCATTCTTATCTATATGGGAAAAATTAAAGGATTTCTCTTTGCCGTACGACACAGAGAAATCCTAATGACCGATTTGGG